>JASIGB010000611.1:0-8041 GCA_030045355.1 Bryobacteraceae bacterium | reverse complement strand
GGCCGGTTCGACGGCCAGCGGTCGAGAATATAGATACTTATTTCGGAGCCGGAGACGTGACCATCGAGCAGCAAGGCGGCCTGGGAGAGCCTGGAGGCCCTTGTTCGCCAGGAAGACGAGCCGTCGTATTCTTGAAGGTGTGCACCACCCAGATCAACACCGACGCATCGGCCGTGGGAACGCGCATCCGGCGGTTCTGACATGTGATCCCGAGTTCGGTTCGTCCAGAGTATAAACCGACGTTGCCGCTCCACGCTGGCATGAAAACGGTAAGGACTGCCGTAAACGGTCATCCGTCGCGTGGTAAAACTGTCGCGTTTTCATGGGTTACGACTGGAACCCAGCTTGCAATGTTGACGCGCCGAGCGCGGAAAGCATCGCGTGACCGGAGGTTACATGTCATTTGGTCTCTATATCGTTGGATCCCTGGTGCTCATCATAGGCTTGGCCTGGGGCGCCTATTGGCGCACGTGCCGCAACAATGGATCGGGGTGGGCATTGTGGTTTTGGTCGGGATCGGGATGGTCACAGCGGTGACTCACACACGCCAACGCGATTCGAACTGACGCCGCGCGGATGGTACACTCCGGGGGACGATGGCTTTCCCGTGTCCGCTCTCCTATCTGTCGACCAAGGCCAGGGTGAAAATCAGCCCGATTGACGGCCGCGGATTGTTTGCCGTTGACCCATTCGAACCGGGCGAGATCGTCTGCGTGAAAGGCGGCTACATCTTCACTCGCGCCGAATGGGGTACCATCGCGCTGGGACCGGCGGAAATTCAGATCGCCGCGGATCTCTTTATCGGTCCGCGCAGGCTCGAAGAGCGCGAAGGGGGAATGATCTTCAGCAATCACTCCTGCGACCCGAATATCGGCATTCGGGGCCAGATCGTATTTGTCGCTCTGCGAGCCATTGAAGCAGGCGAAGAACTGACGCATGATTGGGCCACCACCGATGATGACGACTACACTCTGACCTGCCGTTGCGGCGCGGCCTGCTGCCGGGGCGTGATCACGGGAAAAGATTGGCGGCGGCCCGATCTGCAACAAAAATATCGCGGCAACTTCTCCTGGTACCTGGAGCAGAAAATCGCGAGCCGAAAAGCCTAGAGACCCTTGTTCGCCAGGAACGCGATCAAATCCACGACGCGCATCGAGTAACCCCACTCGTTGTCGTACCAGGAAATGACGTGGACCAGGTTCCCGTCCAGGACCTTGGTCATGCCGGCGTCGACAATCGAGCTGTTCGGATTATGCAGCATGTCGGTGGAAACCACGGGATCTTCGGTATAAGCCAAGATGCCTTTCAGCGGCCCGTTGGCCGCCTCCTCGAGCGCCTGGTTCACTTCCTCGGCCGTCGTGTTCTTGGAGGTGAGCACCACCAGATCTACCACCGACACATCGGGCGTGGGAACGCGCATCGCGTAGCCATCCAACTTGCCTTTTAGCTCCGGGATCACCAGAGAAATGGCTTTCGCCGCGCCCGTCGTGGTGGGGATCATGTTGAGCGCGGCGGCGCGGGCGCGGCGTAGATCCTTGTGCGGGAAATCGAGTACGTTCTGGTCGTTGGTGTAGCTGTGGATCGTGGTCATCGAGCCTTTCTCGATGCCGAACTTCTGGTGCAGCACCTTCACCACCGGCGCCAGGCAATTGGTGGTGCAGGAAGCGTTGGAGATCACGCTGTGCTTGGCCGGATCGTACGCGTTTTCGTTGACGCCCAGCACGATGGTGATGTCTTCTTCCTTGGCCGGCGCGGTAATGATCACCTTCTTCACCGTGCCGTGCAAATGCTTCGAGGCTTCCTTCTTATCGGTGAACTTGCCGGTGGATTCCACCACGATCTCGGCGCCGAGCGAGCTCCAATCCAGCGCCGCGGGATCCTTCTGCGCGAAAATCTTGATCTTCTTGCCCGCCACGGTGATCGCATCGCCCTCCGCCTTCACCTCCTCGCACAGCGGCCCGAGAATCGAGTCGTACTTGAGCAGGTGCGCCAGCGTCTTGGTGTCGGTAAGGTCGTTGGCGGCGACGAATTCCATTTGCGGATGATGCAGCCCGGCGCGCACCACGTTGCGGCCGATGCGGCCAAAACCGTTGATTCCTACTTTGATAGACATATCCCTCCCTGGACCTTATCGTCCGCTTTGTTGATTTCGTCGCTCACAATCCGGCGCGTGCGTCAGGGGGAGCAAACTTGGCCCAGGCTACTGCACCCCAGCTACTGCACGCCGAGCGGCGGTGCCGTTGACCCGCCGAGATCGGCATAGGCTTCCTTCACCTTGGTCACCTTGGACCCCGTGAAGGTCACAAAAGTGATTTTACCCGGAGGATCGCCATAGATCCAATCCTCGGTCTCGGTACCATCGGTCGAAACATCGCGTTCCTTTTGGCGCGGCCGCCCCATCGCAAGCAAAACCTCGTCGCGATCCATGCCCACGATTACCTTCTTGGACTTGATCGCCGCCTGAACCGGCGCGGGCAGCGTATCGACGTAATTCGTCGTGGCGCTCTCTTTGTCGAAATCCAACACCGGCGCCATGATCTTCTTCAGCTCGTCGGCTTTGATCTCGGGAACTGGCCCGCTAAATATGACCGCAATGGAAGTGCCGCTGGGTGCGTTCGAATTCTGCTGCTGGTTGATGGGAGAAAGCGTCGGACCTATGCCGATCTGCACGTGATTTTTCCAGGCCCCCTTGGGGCCTTTCATCCCATTGTTGATTTCGAGAATGATCTTGTCTTCATCGATATCGACGTGCGTGATCTGCACTTCGTCGCCCACGCGCGCGGCCACACCGAGTTGCTGGCCGATCTGCTGCCAAGCCTGATGGTCCCACTGGCCGGTGGCAAAATAGGGCAACGGTTTCTTGGAGCGTGGAAGATACGTTTTCACCGTTGCGTATTCCGACATGATCCCGCGCAGGATTTCCACACGGTCGTCTTCGCTGAGCTTCTGCGCGCGCAGAGCAGGCGCCACCAGACACAAGAGCAGGAGGCAGGCCGCGGATGGGACCAGAAACTGAATCGCGAAAGGCTTACGAGTCATGTGTCCTCCGAATTCTCCAGCGGCTCGAGCGTGCTCTCCTGGGGCTGGATCGGGGCTTTGATCAGATAGAAGAACAGGCCGATCGCTACGGCTGTCGTGAGCAGACCGCCTTCGGGGCCGTACGCCCCCCCACTCACCTTAGGCCCGACCTTCCAGTGCATCGCGTACCCTGTGACATCCATTGTAAACCCGCTCAGGTTCACCCCGAGCATGGGCAGCGACCAGTTCCACGCGAAATGCAGTCCGATGGGCAGCCAAAGATCGCCGCTGCGCACATAAGCGAAGCCCAGCACCACGCCCCACAAAATAGTGTTGAACAGCGCCATCGGGCCGAAGTTCAGGTTCTGCGAATGCGCCAATCCAAAGAGCACCGCCACCGGAAGAATGGTGGCGAACGCGCCGATCCCTCTCACCAGGACTTGAAAGCCGTAGCCGCGAAACAGCATTTCCTCGCCCACCGCGCCGAAAAGCAGGAGGATGGAAACGAACAGCAGCGAGGGCCATTGCAGGCGCTCATCCGGAACGCGTTCGAAGTCGGCCAGCCGCAGCGCGAGGGGCAACACAACCACGATGAGCGCCGCGCCCACTCCACCCAGGATTCCGAGCGACAAGTTGCGGCGCGAGGCGGCGGTCCATCCCAGGCCAATATCGGACAGATTCCCGCGCTCGTAGATCCGCAAAGCCAGCGCGTTCGCGACCGCCGCGGCGCCGAAAGTGCCGAGCGTGGAAATCACCAGAACGGGCGCACCGAGCAGCGCAATAATGATCGGAAAGACGAAGTAGTAGCCCAACGCCGCGATCAACGCGTAGACGCCGACGCGCAGCGCGATACCAATCAGCTTCTTGCGCTGAGCTGCGGTGGATGTCTCGGGCGAGGGCAACAACCCTCATTCTTGCGCAAATAGCGATATCCCGGCGATGCCCGCCGCGCCCGCTTCGATGCAGCCGCTAGCGTTTTCCCTAGTCACGCCGCCCAACGCATACACCGGAAGCCGTACCTTCGAGACCGCCTCTCGAAACGCATCTAGGCCGATGGGATCGAGTGATTTGGTGACGCTCGGGAATATCGGCCCGTACACCGCGAAATCGGCCCCTTCGCGCTCGGCCGCGCGCAGTTCATCGATCGTGTGGCAGGACACGCCAATCAAAAAATCCGCCGGCACGATCCGCCGGATATCCGCCGGAGACATCGACCCGGCCGGCAAATGGACACCGTGGGCGCCGCAAACCAAAGCGACGTCGGTGCGGGTGTTCACCAGAATCTTGCTTTCGGCGGCCCTGGCGAGCGCGCCGCGCACCAGTTCCGTGAGGGCCCGCGCGGAAAGCTCCTTGGCCCGGATCTGGATCATTTCGACGCCCTGGCGCGCGGCTCGTGCGGCCACATCCGCCGAATCCGTGATGCAATACCGCTTCACAATATCCGCAAATCGCGGCTCGGAAATTCCACCAACCATTCCTTGACGCCGCCGTACTTCTGCAGCTCGCCGGCAGGCACCTCGACCGCGATGTCGTCAGAAAATTCCAGGCGCAGATGCTCCGGCCGTTGCACAGCTCGCAACAAAGTGGCTGGAATCTGATTGAATCCCGCGCGCCCATTACGCGGGGCCACCGCCAGTTCGTCTGGCCGCACGTACAGCCAGACCTGATCGCCGATCAATCGGCCCGGAAAATAGGGACCGCTCAGCTCAAAATCGCGATAGCGTAGCTGGCTGGCATTACGGCCGGGGTCGAGCGCCCGGATTTCCACCGGAAGCAGGTTGTAAAGACCCAACAATCGCGCCACGTCCACGCTGGCCGGACGCTCGAACACTTGGCGCGGCGTTCCACTCTGCACCGCACGGCCTTCGCGCATCACGATCATTTCATCGCCCAACTGGAAGCATTCTTCCGTATCGTGCGTCACCAGCAACATCGGAGTTTTGAATTCTTCCCGCACCTCGCGCAGCACGGAATAAAATCCGGCGCGCAGCGGGGCGTCCAGGCCGCGGCCGGGTTCATCGAGCAGCAATACGCGCGGCTCGCCGATCAGCGCGCGAGCGATGGAGCAGCGCTGTTTCTGACCGCCGGAAAGTTGATACGGACGGCGCCCCTCGACTTCGCTCAAATGGAACCGCTCCAGCATTTCGTTCACCTTGCGATGCCGGCCCAACCGCGGCGCGCGCTCTGCTGCGAACTCCAGGTTTTGCCGCAGCGTCATGTGCGGAAACAGCGCGTAATTTTGAAACACGTATCCGCAATGCCGCGCCCGAGGCGCCAGGTGCACGCCCGCCTCGGCATCGAAGAGAATCTGATCGTCCAGTAGAATGCGGCCTCGATCCGGCCGCACGAAACCGGCAATGGAATCGAGCGTCAGGGTTTTGCCCGCGCCGCTCGAGCCAAACAAAACCGTTACTCCGCCCGCGGCGCGGAAATCCAAATCCAGGGTGAAACCGGCGGAATGCTCGCGTGCCGCGTACTGCTTGCGAATTCGCGCCTCGATCATAACGCGCTTTGGCTGGGGCCGAACGGATTGGACGTGAGACGATTGGCCAGCGTCAGGATCCCGAGCGCGACCGCCGACACGATCAGCACCAGCACGCGAGCCACCCCGCCATTGGCGCCTTCCACGGCGTCGAAAATAGCGATCGAGAGGGTCTGGGTGCGGCCGGGAATGTCTCCCGCGATCATTAGCGTCACACCGAAATCGCCCAGCGATCGCGCGAAGGCCAGTGCCGTGGCCGCTAAAATCGAGCGGCGCACCAGCGGCAGCGTGACGCGCCAGAATAGCCGCAGTTCTCCCGCTCCCAGATTGCGCGCCGCGCGTTCATACGACCGGTCGACGCTCTCGAACGCCGCTCGCGCGGACTTCACCAGCAACGGCGTCGAGTGAAACAAAGACGCCACCACCGCGGCTTGCCAGGTGAATACCAAGGGCATCCCGAACAGCCATTGATAAAGCTGCCCGACGGGGCTGGCATGGCCCAGCGCTACCAGCAGATAGTAGCCCAACACGGTGGGCGGCAGCACTAGCGGCAGCGTAATCGCGGCGTCCAGAACCTCCTTGCCGCGAAAGGTCCGGTTCGCTATCACCCACGCCAGCCATAGCCCCACAGCGAGCGCGAGCAGCGTGGAAAGGGACGCCACACGCAGGCTGAGCCACAGCGGAAACCAATCGATGGGCTGGCCGGGGGGCATCGGGATATCTCATGTTAGCGCAGGGCGAACGGAAACATCCCACCGCGATTACGTTCTCAAGCGAGCCTTACGGTTTCGCGGCTTTCATGCGCCGCTCCAGCTCTTCAGGGCTCACGTCTTCCAGGTGCGTCGCGATCCACCACTGATTGCCGAAAGCGTCTTCCACGCCCGCGCTGCGGTCGCCGTAAGGCTGATCGGACGGCTCGCGCATGGATTTCGCGCCCGCCTCCATCGCGCGCCGGTAGACCCCGTCGCAATCTTCCATGTAGAGATGCAGCATGGCGGGGAAGGATTTGATACCCGCGCCTTCGCCCATCATCACGATCGAATCCCCAATCTTGACCTCGGCGTGCTGCACGGTGCCGTCCGGACGCCGGGAGACATAACGCTCGGTCGCGCCGAAGGCCTGCTTGACGAAGTCGATCAGTTTGCCGACTCCGCTAACCACGATATAAGGGCACACCGTGGGGTAGCCCTCGGGAACGGCTTTCACTTTGGTTGCAGTTGTCATGCAGCCATTGTGCTCCCGCTCCGGAACGGCCGTATTGTAAAAATTTGCCGCCCGTCGGCCCTCAATTCGGCTTTACTCCGGCAGCGGCACATGATTGCGGTGCGGCGTCCGGCGGGCGAGATAGGTGGAGGGATTGATGCCCGAAAAAGCGCGGAAATCATGATTGAAATGCGCCTGGTCGAAGTAGCCGGAATCGAGCGCGACGGCGGACCAGTCCACGCTCCGGCATCCCTCCATGCGATCCAACGCCTTCTGGAAGCGCCGGATGCGGCAAAAGACTTTGGGCGTGAATCCGGTCTGGTCGCGAAAGGTTTGGATGAAGCGCTTTGGGCTGAGCCCGATCCCCTCCGTTACGCTGGTGATCGTGCCTGTGTGCGGCGCCCCGAGAAACTGGCGCAGCGCGAACGAAACGGCGCTATGCGGCATCGCCCGCATGCCCCGCAGGAATTCGTTGAGTAGCGCCTCTTCCAAAATCTCGAAGCGAGCCTTGTGAGTCGGAGCTTCGACCAGCCGGTCGCGTAGATCCACCGCCGCGCGCCCCCACAACGAATCGAGCGCCACCGTGGTCTCGCGCAATTCCCCGGCCGGCATCCGCAGGAACGGAAAGGCGCCGCCCGCCCGGAAATGCACGCCGATCACCGACGCCTGCTCTGCCGTATCGATCACCTGATATTCGGAGTGCGACCCGTACAACAGCGCCCCGCGGAACGAATAGCAGCGCGCGAAGTCGTGGCGATCGTAGAATCGCGCCTGATCCTCGGCCAAATTGATCACCAGTTGCATCTCACCCGAGGGCAGAATGCGTTCCTTGGCGTGCGGTTGCGAATAGCCGTCATACAGCCACAGGAAATGGATGAACTCGGAAAGCGGCGGCCGCGGGATGTAGGTGAGGTTCAGCATGGCTGACGCCTCACTCTCTCATTTCGGCGTTGACTACTCAGTGCACCACTTCCTCTTTCAGCTTCAACGATCTCCGCCAAGAAAGAGGCAGCCAATTTCGGTTCGCCCGGGACGTTCGATCCACGAGTTTCACAGATGGTGAGAAACCGGTCGCACAAGTCGTTGCGGCTGCCATCCTCTTCGCGCATCGACCGAATCTCTTGCGCTAATACCTTCAGCCGATCCGCCTCTGGCCACCTAAACCAGAGGGTGACTTCGGGATGGTCATTATGACCAAATAGACCCCAGCGCCCTTCGGCACACTCATGGAGGCAGGAAATCAGTAGCGGGCGGAAATCTTCCTCCAATTGGCTCAGCCTTTGTGCAGCGATCCTTGCGCGCTTCACGCGACGTCGGCCTCCAGTCGCTGCGACACGT
>JASIGB010000610.1:0-3939 GCA_030045355.1 Bryobacteraceae bacterium | reverse complement strand
TTATAGGTAGTGTCGATGTGCAGCAGCGGGAACGGGATCGGCGCCGGATGAAAGGCCTTCTGCGCCAGCCGCAGCAGGACCGAGGAGTCCTTCCCGATGGAATATAGCATCACGGGCCGCTGGAACTCGGAAGCCACCTCGCGCATAATATGGATGCTCTCGGCTTCCAGCAGCCGTAAGTGGCCGAATGGCGACATTAGGAGCAGTGTAACAAAGCAATCTGGATAATGTCTATGGACATCAGGACATTATGCAATAAGTCCTTCATTTTCTAGGTCTTGTAGGAGTTGAGACCCGGCGTTGAGGGGATAGCCGTAGTCCCAGGAGGGTTGCTGGGCAACGGTTGTCTCCCAAATCCGCCGGTCGCGTGCTGTCAGCTTCGAGTAGAAGCGGCTATCCAGATCAGCTACCTCGGCGTCCAGTCCTAGCAGTTGGATCAACCCACGGAGGTCCAGATCGTTGCGGTAGTCTTCTAGGCCGAACCGGTATCCACGCTCCACCTCCTCGACGAATTTCTTCCAGTGTGCGATCAACCCGGCGCGCCCCATGCGGATGACGTGTTCGGGATAGCCGATTTCGCGGAGATAGTCGGCCATTTCCTGGTCAGTCATAGCGTCTTCGTGCTTGACGGCGGAAGTAGCTCTCGCCGGCATTGGGAATGAAGAAGGTTCGGATGGTGCCGTCGCGATTGTAGGCGCCGAAGTAGCCGTGCCGGCGGTCAAACCTGCTGAACTCGCCGTGCGCCCCACGGGCTTCGAGAATGGGACCGCCCACGGGAGCGTCCCTCAGCGCCTGCGCGAGCCTCAGGTACTCGGCCTTGCTGATGGATCCGAACTCGGCGCCGTGCTTGGCGTAATGCTCGTCTAGTTGCGCGCGGGAGCGGAAGCCTGGCCCGGCGGCGAGCAGGAGACCGAGGGCCAATAGCCAAAAGCCAGCCAGCCGGCAAGCAATACGATGCATCCGACTATTAAATCATTTCGGCGGCATTCCCTCGGGTTGGGTCATGCTGAACCAGTTGTTGGAGTTGTCCTCCATGACACATTCGACACCGGCTGCGTCGCTTAACGAAAGCTGCTCGTTATAATGGCCGGCCAGAAAATCGCGAGCCCTGAAGAGATCCGGACGCCTCACGGAATGGCCCATTTGCGCTGGATCGGCAGGCCGAACCGCTGGAGCACGGCTTCCACGTCTTTTTCGGTAAGCCGGGAGGCGTCGTATTCCACCTGCAGCCGGTCGAGCGAGCGCGCCAGTTGCACACGAAGAATGCCGTACCAACTGTGAACGTCGGCGACCGCTCCGGCATCGCCGTCGGTCAAGGGCCGCACAAGATCGTACTCGAGTTGAACTTTAGTCATTGCAAAATCCGGTCATTGCACATCCCCGTCATACCGCGTAGAATCCTCAGGATATCACTGCGGCTTGCGCGCCGAAGTTAACTTCCAGTGAATCTGGCGCACCATGCCGAGCCAGATTTCGGCGTCGTGCCCGGCGAGATTGAGCCGCCGGACCAACCGCCGGATTTTCGCTTCCGCGCTTTCCGAATGCAGGTAGCCGGATTTTTCGAGAACCTCGGTGAGCAGGGTGGTGAGGCGGTCGAGATCCCGGGCGCTCGCTGGCTTGCGTGAATCGGGCTTGGGAGGCGCGGGATTGCGGACCAGTTCATACAGGCAGACGGCGACGGCCTGCCCGAGATTCATGGATCCCTCAGTCCCGATGCGCAGCAGCCAATGGCAATAAGTGAGATCGTCGTTCGAGAGGCCGAATTTTTCCGAGCCGAACAATAGCGCGACTGGCCCGGACGCCAGGCGCTTGCGGATCAGACGGCCGGCGAATTCCACGGGGCGCAGCGTGTGCTGCAATTCGCGATGGCCCAGCGAGGTGGTCCCCACCACTAGGCCACAATCGGCGACGGCTTCGGCCACGGATGGAAATTCCTCGGCCGCGCGCAGAATCCTGTGAGCATGCACCGCCGAGCGCGCTTCCTGATAAGCCACCTGATAGGGATTCACCAGGCGCAGCCTGGAAAATCCGAAATTACTCATGGCGCGCGCCGCCGCGCCGATGTTGAGGGGGTTGCGCGGCGCCACCAGCACCACGCGCAGATGATCGTGGAAGCTACTGCTCGAGGTACGTGTAGCCGTTGAGGCCCTCTTCGTAGAATTTGAGCAGGCGCCCGGACTCCTCGTAGCCGATCTTGCCGTCGCGCAGGGCCGTTTCGACGTCGCGCCGGAATTCTTCGAGCAGCATTTTTGCGTTGAACTGGACGTAATCCAGGACTTCACGGACGGTATCGCCGCGAATGACAGCGTCCAAAATCACGTCGCCGGAAGGGCCCAGGCTCACATGCACGGCGTTGGTATCGCCGAACAGATTGTGCAGGTCGCCCAGGATTTCCTGGTAGGCGCCCACCAGGAACGCGCCCAGATAATACGGGTCGCCGTTGTAGGTGTGCAGCGGCAGCGTGCGTTTCACATCGCGCCGATCGATGAATTGATCGATCTTGCCGTCCGAATCGCAGGAAATGTCGCCGATCACGCCCGAACGCGCGGGCATCTCGTTGAGCCGGTGGATGGGCATGATGGGAAAGAGCTGTTTGACGGCCCAGCTATCGGGCAGGCTCTGGAAAAGCGAGAAATTGCAAAAGTAGGTATCCGAGAGCATGCCGTCCAAGCCTTCCAGCTCTTCGGGAAAATAATCCAGCTCCTTGGCCATGCGGTGCACGCGCCGGCAGATGGACCAATACAGAGTTTCGGCCTGGCTGCGCTGCGCGAGCGGCAGATAGCCCAGGCTGAACAGGTTCAGCGCGGCGTCCAGGGCCTGCTGCGCGTCATGAAAGCTCTCCAGCAGATTCTTGGAGCTGAGCGAGCGGTAGGTTTCCTGGAGATCGATGAGCGGTTGCTCGGCGTCTTCGGACACCGGCGTGAAACCGTTCTCGCCGAAACCGCTCACGCCCAGTACATTGAACACCAGCACGCTGTGATAGGCGGCGATGGCGCGCCCGCTTTCCGACACGATCGTGGGATGCGGCACGTCGGCTTCGTCGCAAACGTTCTGGATGTGATAGACGACGTCGTTGGCGTACTCCTGCAGCGTGTAATTGACGCTGGATTCGAAATCGGTTTGCGATCCGTCGTAGTCGATGCCCAACCCGCCGCCCACGTCCAGATATTTCAGCCCGGCGCCCGCGCGCTTCAACTCGACAAAAATGCGCGCGGCCTCCATCACGGCGGCCTTGATCTGGCGGATGTTGGTGATCTGGCTGCCGAGGTGGAAATGCAGCAGCTCCAGGCAGTCCTCCATTCCCGCGGCTTTCATTTGATCGAGCGCTTGTAAAGCTTCGCTGACGGTGAGGCCGAACTTGGAACGATAGCCTCCGGAGGATTTCCAGCGCCCAGAACCGCGGCTGGCGAGTTTCAACCGCAGCCCCACCGTGGGCCGAACGCCGACGCGCTGGGAATGCTTCAGGATGAGATCGAGCTCGGTGTATTTTTCAACGACGGGAATAATCTGGCGGCCGATTTTCTTGGCCAGCATCACCATCTCGATATACTCGTCATCCTTGAACCCATTGCAGATGATGGGCGTGTCGTTGTCGGCCACCGCGAGGACGGCGAGCAGTTCGGGCTTGGAGCCGGCCTCCAGGCCGAAATGGTACGGCTTGCCGAACTGGAAGACCTCCTCCACCACCTGCCGCTGCTGATTCACCTTGATCGGATAGACGCAGCGGTAATCGCCCTTGTAGTTGTGTTCGCTGATGGCGCTCTGGAACGCCTGGTACATCTCCCCCAGGCGATGTTTCAGGATTTCGGCGAAGCGGATGAGGATGGGCAGCGAGATGCCACGCAGTTCGAGCTTCTCGATGAGCTCGCGCAGATCGATTCCCCGGGCCGGATCTTTGCTCGGATGCACCCACAGGTGTCCGTTGGCGCCGACCGAAAA
>JASIGB010000609.1:0-4961 GCA_030045355.1 Bryobacteraceae bacterium | reverse complement strand
GGCGGGACCGGCGGCGTGCCTTCTTCCTCTACCCCATCTACATTCGACGGAACCCACAGGCCGTGCCAATGCACGTACTCCGGAACGTCGGTGCCGTTCACAACCTCTACGGCGACGTGCTGACCCTCGCGTACACGGAGGAGGGGACCGGGGACTTTATCGCTGTAGCCGATCGTGCTGATTGCAACCTGCGGGGCCAGCTCGACGATCATGGGTGCGATTCGCAGGGTGAAATCCGCCGCGCGCCCAGTGGCCCTCGGTTCCAGCCCCCCGATCGGGTGCTGTGGCGGCCCGGGAGCGTGCTGGGGCGCTGCCGCCTGCGCAAACGCGGGCCCTAGCTTGTCTACGCCCGCCCCGATCACGGTGGCCCATCCAAGCCGCGCAAAATCCCTTCGATTCATTTGATCCTCATCCCGCCAGCCATGCCAACGCCGGCGCGACCAAATCTCGACTCGGTTTCTCTATAGGGGATAATTGAGACACTCGGCCTGCCGGCCGCCGATTCGTTCACTCAGTCACGACGCGCGATGGCTTCCGCCGAGCTTTGGCTTGCGCTGCTTGTTCCTCTTGCACTCCGCGCCCGGCCGGTACTTTGGCAGGTCGCTCATCGGGATTGCCGCCAACTCCATGATCTTGTCATAGGCCGCAGCCGTTCTTGCTTGTTTCCTGGCATATCGGCAATTGTAGCCCGTCGAGAAACGTACGAGGGCGCGTTTTTCGTTCCGAACCCAGGGCTTCGTGCGTCGCGGGGTTCTTCGTTCCTAACGATCCACATGGCGAATTAAGTGATTCAAGCTGGTTCGACCGGCCTTAGGGGTATACTCGAACGGATGATGGAAGCGAAAATGGCAACCGCGGTTCAAACCCGTTCTGAAGCTCGTGTTGCCGGCTCTCGCTCTACCTTCCGCGACGTTACCCGCGCGCAATGGAACGCCTTCTTCGCCGCATTTCTCGGCTGGGCCTTCGACGGATTCGATTTCTCCATCCTGAGTTTTCTACTCATCGACATCCAACACAGCTTCACAGTCGACAAAGCCCTTGCGGGCGCGCTCGGAACTGTCACGCTCGTGTTTCGCCTTGTGGGGGGACTGGGAGCAGGGACCGCCGCCGACCGCCTGGGCCGCAAGCTCCCTTTGATCCTCTCCATCCTCTGGTTAGCGCTGTTCAGCCTGCTCAGCGGCTTTTCCACAAGCTACGCGATGCTCTTTGGATTCCGCGCGCTGTTCGGGATTGGCATGGGGGGCGTCTGGGCGGCGGGCATGCCGCTGGCGCTCGAACACTGGCCCGACCACTTGCGCGGCGCGGCATCCGGACTCTTGGCCGGCGGCTTCTATTGGGGCTACATGCTCGCCGCCGTTGTTTTCCAACTGTTGTACCCACTCCTGAATGAACCGAACGGCTTCGGATGGCGGACGTTTTTCTGGTTGGGCGCCGCGCCGGTAATACTGGCGCTGTGGACCTGGCTGCGGGTGAAAGAGAGTCCCGTGTGGCTGGCGCGCCGTAGCCACCTCAAGGAATCCAATCAGCGCGACGGCCTGTCGCTCCTCCGCATCTTTCATCCCGACCTACTGGCCACTACCATCCAGACCTCGCTCCTCATGGGCGCTTTCCTAATGTCGTACTACTCGATCAACTTCTGGTATCCGACCTTGCTCCGTGAAGCGCGTCGACCGGCGATTCCCTATCTGATGGCCCTGAACGTCGGCGCAATCCTGGGGACGGCGCTGTGGGGACGTGTTTCCGAAACGCGAGTGGGCCGAAGGGGAGCCGCCACAATGGCGGCGCTGATTGGTGTGCTGGTGATCCCCCTATTCGCCGGGCCACACTCTTCCCTGATGCTGTCGGTCGGCGCGCTCCTCATGGGCGGGTGTGGCATGGGCGTTTATGGCATCGTGCCGTCGTATCTCACTGAACGCTTTCCCACCGCCGCGCGCAGTGTCGGACCGGGCTTTGTCTATCACGTCGGGGCCGCCCTCGGATCGATAGCGCCGGTGCTTATCGGGGCGCTCCAGGACCGGGGCGTCAAGCTCTCCGCCGCGATGGGCGCCTGCATCCTGGTTTCCGGCCTCTTGCTCGCCATGTTGATGTGGTTTGGTCCGGAAACGCGAGGCCGAAGCTTCACGCCATCGGCTTGACACCGTCAAGCGGATTCCTGGATGAATCTAGTGGAGCCGGGACTGCTCGGAAGCTGCGCTGTGCGGTCCACCACGCCTTTGGGGCCACCAATTCGAACCACCCTAGGGAGATGCTGTTCCAAGTGGCATCCACCCCATTTCCGATCAGTCTCATACCCACGTCGGGTTCACTTCAAACTCACTGGGGAACATGTTCAGATACTGCACTACCCGTGGAAACGAACCTAAGTTCGGTGTCGCGGCGTGAGGCAGCGCGTGATGCCAGATCACGAGATCCCCGGCCTGGCCAGCGACGGGAGTGGCCTGTAACTCTTGGCGCGCCACGTCGCGCGGATTTTCGCTGGCCGGTATCTGCTCCAGCCATTGTCCGAGCCAGCGGTGACAACCGGCGACGCAACTGAACGCGCCCTGATCGGCGGCGGTATCGCTGAGATACAGAATAGCTTGTGTGCCGAAGCAAATCGGCGGAGCGAGAGTCATGTCCCAATGTAGCGGGGTTCCCTGAAACGCATACCCCGGCCGCAGCGGTGGATTGACGCCGCAGACGTCGACATTCATCCACAAATCGCGGCGTCCCCAGATTTGAGCGAAAGCAGTATGGATGCGCGGCGAATTGCGGTTCTGCCACAACGCCGGATGGTGCGCCAGAGGTATCCAGATATTTGCGCGATACCAGGAGTCCGGCTCATGTGGGGACATGCGCGCGTAAGAGAAGATCGCGTCAATGGCCGCCGAGCACGCCTTGGCGCTCACAGCCTTTTTGACCACAACATAGCCCTGTTCGTCCCAAAACGCCAGATCATCCTGGGAAAGTACGGGCTCGCTGAGGACACTTTCCAGCGCGAAGGCGCCCTCCCCGCGCAGGGCCGCATTGAGGCGCTGGACGCGTTCGGGTTCCATATTTCCGCCGTTCCTTGCGAGCACCCAAGCCTCGAACTGCTCAAACGATGGCGCCGCGATGGTCAGGAAATCGAGCGTCTCGCGAATGCCAAGCCGCAAACCCGCGAGAAGTACGCTATCGGCTCGAATTTCGGCGGCATTTGGAGGCTGTCGTGTGCCGCAATCCGTTGCGCGGACGTACTGTTTCCATAATCGCTTCAAACCGAAAACACCTAGTGTGCCGCAATCGGAATGCGCTATCTGGCTCGCGCACATTTGAGCCCCGCACATTGGAACGATGATACTAGCACGACAGCACGCTCAGTCTTCGAGGAGCGGCGTGAAAGTGCCGGAGTCAAAAGCGGTCTTGCGCGCGATTTCCGTTTATCATCCGGCAGCGCAATCGGAGTATAATACTCGGCTAACTGCTACAAGTGAAAAAGATGCGCGCCAGTGAAAAAAGTCGAAAAAGTCGAATATGACCAACCTCGATCTGCGCCCGCTCTCTTTAGGTGAAATTCTCGATCGCACTTTCTTCCTTTATCGCCGCCACTTCCTCGTGTTTATGGGTATTTGCGGCATACCCGAACTCATCGTATTGGCTTTCACGCTGGCGCGCCTATTTACGGTGAATTCCGCGAGCGGCTCCATATCGTTCAGCGTGATTCTGACCTTGCTCCTGCTGGCGGCAAATGTCCTGGCGTATTTGTTGTCGCAGGGCGGCACGATACTGGCGGTATCGGACTTTTATCTGGGACGCCCGGCGTCGATCGGCGGGGCTTTGCGCAGGGTCGCCAGTGAGCTCGCCCCACTACTCGGAGTGATCGTACTGAATGGCTTGGCCATCATGGGAGGATTAATCCTGTTGGTGATCCCGGGCATCTACGTTGCCTGCCGCTTGCTCATCTGCGTGGCGGTCGCGTTGATCGAGAACAAAGGCCCGCGCGACTCGCTCTCCCGCAGTTGGGAACTCACGCGGGATAACGCTGGAGGCGCGTTCGTGATTCTGCTGCTGTGGGTGGTCATCGCCTATGCTGCCCTGGGGCTTTTTGCGCTTCCCTTCAGCATTCCTTTGGCGTTAAGCATCCGGAATCCGGGCATGCTGCAATTCTGGACGGCCCTGGTTCAGGTTGGTTCCACCATCGCCACGGTGCTGACGCGGCCCGTCCTGTTAATCGCAACCTCCATCTTCTACTACGATTTGCGGGTTCGAAAAGAGGCATTCGACATCCAGTTCATGATGAATCCGGAATCCCAACGCTCTCCCAATGCGAGCGGTCTGCCCTCGATTATTTGAAAGAGACTGGAATCGCACGCTTGAATCGCCGCGTACTGCTCTCCATTTCCGCGTGTCTCGCATGTCCGGCATGGTTTGCCGCAAGCGCCAGGGCGCAGCCGTCCGCGCCGGACCAAAGCCCGGCGGAACTAGCGGCCCAATTGCGCCAGATGAAATCGGGACTGGATAAGAATCCCCCGACTTTGCCCGCGGCCGTGCCGGATCACTGGAGGGTGGTTACCTCCGACGGCCACTATTCCATCGCGTCGCAACCTCTTCAAGCGCAGCTCGACGAGGATCACATTCCCGCGGCACGGCAGTGGCTGGATCGCATGGCGCGAGAGCTGGAAGCCTATTCTGCAACGCCGGAGGAATCCCCGGCGGCCGCGCGCGCCAGCTTGACGAAAATTCTCGCGCGTCGTGAATTTTCGCATGTCCATCCGCCGAGCGCCTGGGATTTGTTCCGCGAACGTGTGGCGGCGTGGATTGCGTCGCTTCTGCAACGCATTCTTGGTGCGGCCGGCCAGCACATCGGCGCCGGGCAAGTTCTGTTCTGGATTCTGATCGTGGCCGCCATCGGATTGATCGCAATGTGGCTGGTACGTCTTTGGAGGCGCACCGATCCCCTGCTCGCTCTCCCTCGCGTGCTTCCGAGCCTTGCTTCTCGCGAC
>JASIGB010000608.1:0-5507 GCA_030045355.1 Bryobacteraceae bacterium | reverse complement strand
ATTTCACGCCGATGGCCCACGTTCACAATGCGCGAGTTCGGGGACAGAAATTCGGCGACCTGCTCGATGGGCTTTACAGTGGCTGACAAACCGATACGTTGGGGCTTCACCTCGGCCAATGCATCCAGCCGGGCCAGCGAGAGCGCCAAGTGCGACCCGCGCTTGTCGTCGGCGATGGCGTGAATCTCATCGACAATCACGGTGCGCGTGGTAGCGAGCATCGCGCGCGATTTTTCAGCCGTCAGCAGAATGTACAGCGATTCCGGGGTGGTGACCAGAATGTGCGGCCGCTCCTTGCCCATGTGCTGGCGCTCGGAAGCCGGCGTGTCGCCGGTGCGAACCGCAGTACGGATGGGCAAGAACGGGATGCCGCGGCGAGCGGCGAGCTCGGAAATCTCCGCCAGCGGGACTTCCAGGTTTTTGTGAACATCGTTGCTTAAAGCCTTGAGCGGAGAGACATAAACCACTTCCGTCGCGTTGGGAAGCTCGCCCGAGCGCGCGGCGCGAACCAGCCGGTCCAAGCAAATGAGAAAGGCAGCTAACGTTTTGCCCGATCCAGTGGGGGCGGAGACGAGTACATCAGCCCCGGCGAAAATTTCCGGCCAGCCCAGGATCTGCGGTTCAGTGGGGGCGCCGAAGCGCGTAACGAACCATTCGCAAATCAGGGGATCAAAATTAGCGAGAGTAGACACTGTCATTCCTGAGGGATCACCTGTTTCCATTAGAGCGTACCGCAAAGGCGACGGTTAGTACTAGAGCAGTACTGTAACTATTGTCACGGTAGTATCGGTACTGTACAATGGTCAACTGCGTTATCACGAAGGGCTTAGGGCCTCACGTAAAGGCTGATTATTGTCGGCGAAAGTAATTGGCAGGATGGGTTCTAGCGAAATGAAGATCCGAGTCATCTTCGAATGTTCCGGCTGTGGATCGACATCGTATCGTCCATCGACTAAATGGACATTTAAAGACAACTTCCTGCATAAGTTCGGCATTTGGCCACAGCGTTGTTATCGCTGCCGCCGCCGCTTTTATCTGTTCCGTCCTGCCCTGCTCGACACGGTCTTGAGAGCGCTGGCGGTTCCGCCCGATGCGCCACTGCAACCGGAAGTCGTGCGCACGCCACCGCAGCCGGAGATCGCGCGAGCGGCGAAAGCCGGCCACGCTTCCGTAAAGACGGACGTGGTGTGGAGCACGTTCGCCGAAGCCGATCAAGGCAAGGGGCATTCGTAGCAAATCGGGCCTAGCAAATCGGGCCTAGCAAACCGGAATCTACGGCTTCAGCCAGGGGCTCGCGCGCGGATAGACGCGTTGCGCGTTCGTTGCGTAAACGCGGTCTTTGTCGGCGGCACTGAGTTTCGAAGCGTCCACGTAGCGGCGCGTGTTGTCGTAATGATCGTTGGTTTCTTCGTTGACGATGCCGGGGAACGCGCCGTCGCATTCGGAACCAAACAGGATATTATCGAGCGGCACCGCGTCGAACAGCATCTGCATGTTCAAGTGGTTGTAGACGCAGGTATCGACAAAGACATTGCCGCTCGCAAGGATTTCATCGGGACTCGACCACTTGTTGTGCTTGGCGATGGCGCGCCAGCGCCCGATCTGGCAAGGCAGCGCGCCGCCGCCGTGGGGAACAAGAAAGCGCAGGCGCGGGAAATCCTTGAACAACTCTTTGGCCATCATGAGCTGCACGAAACCGGTGATGTCGGCCACCAGATATTGAACGGCCGTGTGCGGAAAATTTTTGTTGATAGACTCACTGCCGTGCAGGACGAGCGGTACGTCCATGGCCTGCGCCGCTTCGAACACCGGATAATTGTGCTTGCCGGTGAATGGCGGGTTCTGCCATCGGCCGCCGGTGCCGTCAGGATCGAAATTGAAGGCGGCGAAACCTTCGCTCGCGAAGCGCTCGATTTGTTTGGCGATCTGCTCGGACGGGCACGTGGGATGCTGGCCAAGCATTCCAACAGGAACGAAGCGGCCTGGATGCAAGCGGCACGCGCGCAGGATGAGGCTGTTGTTGAGGTCGGCCCAGATGGCGTTCTGCTCCACCGTTCCATCGTGCGTCGCCATAGCTTTGGCGCGCGGCGAAGCGAACGCCACGTCGATCGCGCGCGAATCCATGAGGCCGACCACCTGTTCCAAGCTCTTTTTCACGTCGGCGTCAGAGATGTTCGGCAGCGCATCGGGATTTTTTCCGGCGAGCTGCGCTTCGCGAAAGCCCTCCACTTCCGGGTGGCGGGCAAGGCGGACGAAATGCTGATGGGAATCGATGATCATGTTGTATGGGAGTCGAAATCACGGATTTGAAATGACGATGATACCAGTGCAGCGCAGCAAGATGTACGCCTACGCCGGCGCGCTTGCCCTATGCGTGGCTGTTGCGCTGGCTGCCCAGACCCCGGATTCCTTGGAAACTCGCCGCCGTTCCCACCCGATTCGCAATCCCGCTGTCGACCGCTATCTCACGCGCCTCGGCCGCGAGATTTCGGCGCAATTGCCCGTAGCCAAGCGCGATTTCACCTTCGCTGTCATTGCGGACGATCCTTGTCCCGCGACGCACGAGCCCGTCGCCCTCCCCGGCGGATTCATCCTGGTCCCGGCGGCCTTGTTCGGCGCCGCGGACGACGAAGCGGAGTTTGCCGCCATGCTCGCGCATGCGATGGAGCATGTCGCCCAACATCACGGAACGCAGTCTGGCTGCTCCGATGCGGCGGTGGTTCCCGTCAACTTGCGCGCGTCTGTGCGTCATGACGAACTGGAAGCCGACGCCTTAGCGATTTCCCTCGTCGCGGACGCCGGCCTCGACCCGAGTGCGTTAGCCCGCTACGTCGCGCGCGTGCAGTCGCCATCGTCAACGGCATCGGCCGCGCTTCCCGCCCGCGACGAGCGCTTGGCCGCCATGCAACCGATCATCCGGCGTTTTCCGGTGGCGGACTCCCAGGTTTCGAGCAGCGAGTTCCTCGCGATCCAGCGCGAAGTCAGCGCGATCGTGCAGCCGAGGCGGAGATCGCAGGGGCTTGGCAGGTGAAGTTCGCGGCATCGTCCGCGCTTCCGGTTCCTTTGTACACCGCGGTCTGCGGATAGGGGCAGAGCGGATGCGTTCGCACCGCCTTGCCCGCCTCCTCGCGCGAGGCGATGATGCTGTCCGGCGCTTTTCCGGTTTTGAGCCATTGCTCCAGAACCTCAATCTTGTCGAACGTATCGGCTCCTTCACCGCCTCCGCAATGGCGCATGCCGGGGACCATGAACAACCGGTACGATCGCTGCACCAGGCCCGGATCGACCTTATTCAGCACGCTCTCGTAATATTTCGGGCTGGTCTCGGCCGACATTTGTTGATCGGACCAGCCGTGATACTGGAGAATCTTTCCGCCGCGCTCAAAGAACGCGGTGAGATCGGGATTCGTGCTGTTGATGGCAACGCCAGCTTTTTCGGCCCGCGCGATGTCGTTTGGGAAATTGAGCGTCATGTAATCCCAGTCCGGGTTCTGGAAGACGATGTACTTGAAGTAATCCGTCGCCGCGCCAAAGGGCCGCGGACCGGCCTGCGTCCCCCATCCCAGTTCGCTTCCGGGCGCCAGGCCCGGAAAAACGGTCTCCTTGGTTTCGGAATCGATCACGCCCGAATAGATCTTCTTCGCCGCTTCCACTTGCGGCGCGGTGAGGCAGCCGCTCGTGTTGCCGTTCTTGCACTCGACAGTAGCGGGATCGAAATGGCACAGCGCGGGATTTTCGATGACGCCATCCTTCACGCCATCGAGGGCGTCGCAAGTCTCGAGCACCGCTTTGTGGAGAATCTCGTATGTTTCGGGCGTCAGCGCGCCGGCCGGGTCGCGATGGACCGCCTGCGCCATCCACACGCCGCCGAGCGAACGTCCCACCGTGTCTGCGATGGGGTCGCCTGCCACGATGCCGTCATAATCTTGCGGGTACATTTGCGCTTCTTGCAAGCCCTCGCGGCCGCCCGCCGAACATCCGTTCCAGATGGCGCGCTGTTGAGCGTGGCCATAGAACGCGGCGACGAGGGCCTTGGCTTTGACGGTCATCTCATGCACGGCGCGATAGCCGAAGTCGATCACTTTTTCCGGGTGGCCGAGGGCGAAGCTGGCGCTACCTCCCGCGTGGCCGGTGTCGGTCATGGCCGCGGCGTAGCCCCGGCTGAGCGCAGCGCCGAGGTACTTGTAGTTGATGGTGCCGGTCCAGCCGCCGTTCCCGTCGGCTTCGAGTTCGCCGTTCCACGTTGGAGAGCTGGCGGGCGCGCTTCCCGGCATCGGCAACCAGACTTCAATCTTGATGTTTGAATCGGGAACGGGCTGGATTGTTGCGGCCACGCGGCAGAAGGCAGGCAGCTTTTTCCAGTCCACCGGCGCGCCCAAATCGCGCTCCGACCCGGGCGGCGGCGTGAATTCACCGGCCGGAACCACTTGAGCAAGCGTGATGGTGGTGTTCGGAAGCGTGGCCGAGCGAAAACTCTCGCAAGAAGCGGCGGTGAGGGTCGCGCAACCAATCAGGGCGAGAACAACCGCGCAGAAACCAAAGCGAGCCGGCATGGGATCTCCTTTCCCCAACGCGGGAAATGGTTTTAATTATATACACTGCCCGTGTACTTTTCAGTTCGCGGGGCGCCGCAATCCGTTCGCTAGTCGCACCGCAGCAGCGCGGCCGGATCAATCCTAACGGCGCGAATCACAGGAGGAACAGCGGCAAGCACCGCAGCCGAGAGCAGCGTGACGAGCGGTGTGGCCAGCATGGCCGGGTCGTTGGCCTTAACCTGATACAAAAGTGCGCTAACGTAGGGCTCTGACGCGAGGCCCAGCCCAACGCCCAGCAGGGAACCCACTGCTATTGGCGCTACCGCGGTAGCGGTGACTTGCCGAGCGATGTTCGGCGAAGTGGCTCCGAGTGCGATCCGGATGCCCAGTTCTCGCCGGCGTTCAACCACCGCATAGTTCAGCACGCCATAGATGCCGACAGCGGCAAGCATCAGCGCCACGGCCGCGAAGAAGAGCGCCAGGGCGGCGAGGATGCGCTCGCGGACCATTTGCAGTTTAACGAGCTCTTCTTGCGTCACAACGCTTGCGATACGGATTTGTGGCGCTTCCGTCCGGATCGCATCCCGCAGCGTCGCGGCAAGCGACATGGGGTCAGGCATTTTCGTGCGCACCAGGAACGTGGCTCGGTTCTGGAGCCGTCCCCAGGCGTCGAACACGCTCCGCGTGCCGCGATACGGAACATACGCGGTCGCGCGGATGGGCATGCGCATATCCTCGTAACGCGCATCGCGCGCGACGCCGACGATCTCGAATCGGGTTTTGCCCGGCGGCAATTTCACAGCCCCTGCCATATCCGCGGAAGTATCCGCCTCGAAACTGCGGCCGACGGGGTTCTGATTACCGAAGTACCGGTGCGCGAATGTTTCGTTGACCACCGCAACGTCCGGAAATGTGTGGTCCCAGCGGAAGTCGCGCCCCTCGATGACTGGAAGTTTCATTGTTTCGAACCAC
>JASIGB010000607.1:0-7639 GCA_030045355.1 Bryobacteraceae bacterium | reverse complement strand
CGCGCGGGCGATCAGCTCCTTGCCCGTTCCGCTCTCTCCCAAAATCAGCACGTTGGAATTGGACGGCGCCACTTTGGCGATCTGACGCTTCAGCTCGCGCATCTTCTCGCTTTCGCCTACCATCCCGTGCTCGATCTTCAACTCCGATTGCAGGCGCTCGTTTTCCTCCTGCAGCCAACCCAGGATGGTGGCATTCTCCCAGGCCACCGCCGCCATGCCGGCCACCGCCGTGAGAAGCTGCAAGTGTCCTTCGTCGAAGACGCTTTCCCCGCCCACGGATTCCACGTACACCACCGCGGCCACTTCCTCGCGCACGATCAGGGGCGCCGCCAGAATGGACAGGCCATTGTTGTCCGCGCCGTCCTGCCAGATCACCACCCGCTCGGCAATGCTTCTTTCCAGGACCGCCGCGCGCGCCGGCGCGCCCTCCTCTGCTGCTGTCCCGGGAATGAAGATCGCGGCGTGGGTGGCGGGAATCAGATCCAGCAACAAAGAGGTCAGATGCTTGCGAAGAATGTCGGCCGCTGAAACCGACGTCGTGTCGTGCAACCCCCGAAACGAGTGCAGCATCGTGCTGACCCGCAGCAGCGTACGCAGATCGTGCAGCGCGCGCGCCGATGGGGGCAGAATCGTGTACTCGTCCGAGGGAAGATAGAGCGAGTCCTCCAGGCGCAGTTCCCGCGTGCTGGAGTGCGAGAGCTGGCTGTCGGCGGGCGGCGCGGTCTCGGCGCCCACCAGGTAGCAGAACACCGATCCGCCAATGCGAATCTCGTCGCCCGGCTCCAGTTGCTGTTCCGTGACAGGCGTGCCGGTGACGAAAGTCCCGTTGCGGCTGTCCAGATCCCGGAGAGTGCAGGCATCGCCGGACCGCACGAACAGGCAATGGCGGCGGGAAACCGCGTTATCTTCCAGTTGCAGATCGTTGGTCGCCTGCCGGCCCACCCAGTATTCGCCCTGCGGCAAGGGGATGACGTGGCCTTTCAGCGGCCCCCGCACGGCCAACAACCTGGGCTCTAGTCCCGTCCTCGCCTTCACCGATGATCCCTTCCCCACTATTCGCTCACCAAAAGACTCACCGCGCAGAATCGATCGCTTCTGACACGCCAGGTCTTGCGCGGCAGCCAGGCCTCCGCGGCCGTTGTGGCGCAATAGATTATCGTACAACTTCGCGGCGGCCGGCTTCGATATCTCCTGTGGCCGCGAACGTGCTCATTTAGGATTCGAATTTCGAAACTGACCCGGTTGGTGAGACGGGAGTGGACAGGAGGCGACATGCAATCGACGATTCGCACGAAAGTAGCCTATGGATTTGTAATCCTGGCGTTCGGAATGCTGCTAGCCGACGTATGTCGTCTCGCCCGCTCATCATCCGAGGCTGGCGCTCACGAAATCACGATGGCACGGGGCTCTAGCAGATTCTAAAAGCTGCGGAGGGGGAGGAGCAAACGGGCCCTGGCCGGCTCACCGGACGGCGCAGGGCCCGTTGGAGCAAGCGCTACACGCGCCGCGACATATGAGTGATCAAGGAGACGAGGAAGAGCACGATGAATATGAAAAACAGAATCTTCGCGATCCCCGCCGAAATCACCGCCACCCCGCCGAACCCGAGCACCGCCGCCACGATCGCGATCAGCAGAAAGACCAAAGCATAGTAGAGCATATTTGTTTCTCCTTTCACTCCGGCCGCTCTCTGGCGGCCGAGTCGGTCTCGCAGCCCCTAGTGCAGATTCGTTACCACTCGCCAATCTGATTGAAAAACAATTGTCATCTGGCTACCTCGCCCACGGTGACTCCAGTGCGAACCGGCAAAATATACTGGTACAAATCCGGTCCTGCAGGCATCTGGTCCCCCTAACAACAGTTCCAGCGCGGCATTGCACCGAATCTGGCTTTCGAGTGATAATGCGAACACAGGACCCACGGCAAATCGAAGCTGTTCCCGCTGTTGACAGCCCATGGAAACCTATGTCGGCCGGATCGTCTCCCACTATGCCCTCTTGGAAAAACTGGGATCGGGCGGCATGGGCGAGATCTATAAGGCGCGCGATTCGCGGCTCAACCGTATTGTTGCGGTGAAGGTTTTGACGCCCGCCCGCACTCGCGATCCCCAACGGCGGCGCCGGTTCATCCAGGAGGCGCGGGCGGCTTCGGCACTCAACCACCCCAATATCGTCACCATCCACGACATCCTGCCGGAAGGCGACACGCAATACATTGTCATGGAGCACGTCTCCGGCGAGACGCTGCATCGCATGATTTGCGCCGGCCGGTTGCCCGTACCGCAAGCGCTGCGCATCGCGGCCCAGATGGCTAATGCGCTCGTGGCCGCTCACGCCGCCGGCATCATCCACCGGGATCTGAAACCGGCGAACGTCATGGTCACGTCTTCCGGCCTGGTGAAGGTCCTGGACTTCGGATTGGCGAAACTGCTCGATCCGCTGTCAAGCCGCCCGCAAGCGGGTTCCAATGGGGCCGCCAACTCGAACCCCTCCGATTCGGACCCCCGCGACTCAAACCATGACGCGATGCTGACCGCCGCACCGCTCACGGTAGAAGGCGCCATCCTGGGCACCCTAAATTACATGTCGCCCGAACAGGCCGAGGGTTTGAAGGTGGATGCGCGTTCGGACATTTTTTCGTTCGGCGCGGTGTTGTATGAGATGGTTACCGGCCGTCGCGCCTTTGAAGGCGAGTCCAGAGTATCCACGCTTTCGGCGGTGTTGCGCGATGAGCCAAAACCGATTCGCGAGATCGCGCCGGAAGTACCTGCCGAATTGGACGCCCTGATTACTCGCTGCTTGCGGAAGCGGACCCAGGAGCGCTGGCAAGCGATGAGCGATGTGGCGGCGGCGCTGCTCAAGATGATGGTGATGCTGGACGCTCCGTCCGCTCCCGCTCCCGCGCCGCAAATCGCCGCCCCCGCTGCGCTTGCCGTCGTGGTGCCAAAACCTTCGCGCACCAGGTTGCTTTGGCTTTCGGGCATCGCGGTCGCGCTTGCATTGGCGCTCGCGGGCGCGTGGTGGCAAATGCACCGGCGCCCGACTCAACCGGCGCGCGTGGAAACGGCCGCTGCGCCGGCCGTCCCGCCCCATGTTCCCGCCGCCGTACCATCCTCACCGCCCCAGGCGGCAAGCGACGCATTGAACCAGATCGCGGCCGCGGCCCCTCCGCCACCCGCCACTCCAACGCCTTCGCTCGGGGCACGGCCGGAACCCGTGGCGCCTCCGCCGGTGGTCGCCGCGCAGCCCAAGGAAAACCTGCTTCCGAATTCGCCGCCGCCGAACCCTTCCACTGCGACGGTGGCCACCGAGACCCCGCAAGATCTCGTCTCTGTCACACTCACCGACGGCCTGCCTTTCCGCATCGCTTTAACCGAAGATGTCCCGCTCGACGCCGAAGTCGGCCGGATTGTCCACTTCCGCGTGGTCGACGCCGTCCTGGGTGGTCCTGTGACGGTGATCCCCGAGGGCGCTATCGTGACCGGCTCCATCACCGCGCTGGGGGGAAAACGGAATTTCTTCGGCGAACGCAGCAAGGTGAAGTTCCGGCTGGTCGCGGCGGCGGGGGTGAATGATAGCCAGATTCGCGTGCGCGCCACACCCAAGGCGGCCAACCACAGCGAATCCGAACGGCCTTTCGCCACGGCCAGCGAATCCACGCACGATCTAAAAGAGAAGAATGTGATCGCCGTGAGCGGGACCGAATACGTGGCTTATATCGCCGGCGACCAGACCGTCAACGTCCGCCGCTGATCTCGGTTCCATCGGCCGATCCGCATTAAAACATTATTTCCCGATTTTGTTATAAACAATTCACGCAAGCGCCATGATGTATTAAACATTTCTGCCTCAGATTTGAGGCATGGAACGGAATGGGGGATTCAACCGGCGTTCACTTCTGCGGTCCTGGGTAGTTTCGCTGCTCGGGAAGAAATCGGCCGCGTCGCCAGGCTCGGCCGCGTTCGATCCCGTCGCCTTCACGCTCCGTGGCCTGCTGGCTGACGCCCGGTTCCAGCGCCGCTATCGGCTGGATGCCACCATCCTGCTGTTCGGTGCCCCGCTGTTCACGCGTGAATCCGCGGGCGGGGCCTATGCGTCGCTGGAAATCGGCCGGGATCAAGGTGCGCAGGCCCTTGCGCTCCAGTTTGCCGCCGGCTCGAATCCGGCGCGCGCGCACGGTCTGAACCGTTTCGGGGTTCTGCGCGAAGCGGTGATCGAGCGGCCCGGCGGAATCGAATTCTCCTTCGCCGGTCTGATGACCCGCGCGCGCGAGGAGAGCTTGGAACAGGCCCGACGTGCGCTCGCAGCCACGCCCGGCGGCTCTGAAGGTGTTGTGGCGCGCGGCAGGACCGCCGGGTCTGGGCCTGAATCCATCGCGCAAACTTGGATCGAAAACATCGATCTCGCGCCCGGCAGCGACTGGTCGAACCTGGGCGATACGCTCGCCGGCGCCCTGCGCCACGAGCCGCGTACCCTCGCCCGCGAGACCTTTCGCGGCCAAGCCACTACCTTCCTGCACGCCATGCGATGCGCCGCGCTTTGCCGCGATCCCATCGTCACTCGCCAGTTCATCCATGCGGGCAAGCTTTACCAGCTCACCACACGCCGCCGTCCGGAACGCCCGTTGGAACTGGAGGGCGGGATCAGGGATCTCGCGGGCGTGCGCCACGCCCAATTTCGCACTGCTTACGCGGACGGAGACCCCAGCGGCATTCCCATCCGCATCGAATACCGGCCCCGATCGTTCCTTCGCCTCACGTTCGAACTCGAGCCCGAGGCTACGCAACCCGTCATTCCACCGGTGTTTCCGCCACCGGTTTTTCCCGAGGAGAACGCTTGATGTCTTCCACGATTCACCTGCAATGGAAAAATGCGGCGGCCGCCGGCCGCTTCCGCACGGGCGTGTCTTTGCATAGCCACACGCTACACTCGCGCGAAAGCCTGGACTTCATTTACCGGGCCGCTTCCGGCGCCCCGCTTCTCGCAACCGTCATCCGGCACGGCGCTGCCCTCTACCGTAAGCGGCACGGCCAGACCCTCGACCTGACGCGCGGCTGGTGGACGCCTCCGCTTGGCGCGCACGATGCCTGGCTGCTCGAAAAAACGCAGATCGAGACGCTCGATCGAAACGCCATGGTCTCGCTCACCGATCATGACAACATCGACGCGCCGGTGTCCCTGCAGGTGCTCGACGAATGCCGCGGCACGCCCATTTCCGTGGAATGGACCGTTCCGTTTGGCCCCACGTTCTTCCACTTGGGCGTGCACAATATCCCGGCCTCGAACGCGCGCGATCTTTGGGCCGCCATGGACCGCTATCGCCAAAGCCCCAAACAGGCCGAACTGGCCGAACTTCTCGGCGCGCTCGCGTCCATCCCCGAGGTGTTGGTCGTATTCAATCATCCTTTGTGGGACGAAACGGGCATCGGGCAGGCCGAGCATCGGATGTTCGCCATTGAATTTCTGCGGCGCTACGGTTCATCGCTGCACGCGCTCGAACTGAACGGGCTGCGGCCCTGGAAAGAGAACAAGGCCGTGATCGCCTTCGCGCGCGAACGGCAAAAGCCCGTGATCTCCGGCGGCGACCGCCATGCGATCGAGCCGAACGCGCTTGTGAATCTCACCAATGCCGAGACCTTCGGCGAATTCGCGCAGGAGATCCGCGAAGGTTCAAGCAACGTCTTGATCCTGCGCCATTACCGCGAACCATACCCGCTCCGCATCTTCCACAACATGGTGGACATCCTGCGCACTTATGAGCGGCACGCCAACGGCTGGACCCACTGGAGCGATCGCGTCTTCTATCTATGGCACGACGGTCAGGCGCGGCCACTGACTGAGTTATTCGGCGACCGCACGCCCGGCGCCGTCAGGCTCTTTGTTCGCGCCATGCAGTTCGCCGCCGAGCCGCGCGTCCAGCGCTTCCTGCGCGGCGCGTTCGCCAGCCTCGAAGAGGTGACGCTATGAAACGCCGCGTGGCGTTCTTCACCGACAGTTTTCATGAAGTGAACGGAGTGGCCCTCACCAGCCGCGAGTTCGTGCGCTTCGCGGAACGGCGCTCCATGCCGATGCTCTCCGTCCACGCGGGCCCGCGCGCTTCCGTCACCGAAAACGGCTCCCTCACTACGTTCGAATTTCATCGCGGCTTGGTGAAGTGGCGCCTGGAACACGATCTGGCCATCGATTTTCTACTGCCGCGCTACCTGCCCAAGCTGCGCGCCGCGCTCGCCCGATTCCAGCCCGAACTGGTCCACATTACGGGTCCGAGCGACTCCGGAATTCTCGGCGCGATTCTCGCTCATGAGTTCGGCGTGCCACTGGTGGCTTCCTGGCACACCAATCTGCACGAATTCGGCGCCCGGCGTCTGGCGCGCGTGTTGCGATTTCTCCCCGCAAGCGCGCGCTCTTCGGCCGCAAGCTGGTTCGAGGTGAAGGCGTTGGACCGCTGCGTCTGGTTCTATAGCCTGGCAAAGCTGATCTTCGCCCCCAACGCCGAACTCGTTGCCATGCTCGCGCGGCGCACCGGACACCCCGCCTTCCTCATGTCTCGCGGCATCGACACGGAGTTGTTTTCTCCCGCGCGCCGCACTCGCCTGGACGGCGACTTCGTCGTCGGCTACGTCGGCCGGCTCAGCCCGGAAAAAAACGTGCGGCTGCTGGCCGAAGTGGAACAGTTGCTAATCCAGGCCGGGATGCGACACTACCGCTTTCTGATTGTCGGCTACGGCTCCGAGCACGCGTGGCTGAGCAGCGTGATGCAGCGGGCGAGCCTTCCCGGCGTTCTGCGCGGCGAAGATTTGGCGCGCGCCTACGCGTCCATGGACGCTTTCGCGTTTCCTTCCGCCACCGATACGTTCGGCAACGTGGTGCTGGAAGCCATGGCCTCGGGCGTTCCGGCCATCGTCACGCGCGAAGGCGGCCCCAAGTTCCTGATCAGGCCCGGTGAAAACGGCCAACTCGCGGGCACGGCCGAGGAGTTTGCCCGCTGGGTGCTGGATTGGTCGCGCGCACCGGAACGCTTGGCCCACATGCGCGAGCAGGCTCGCCGCACCGCCCAGCGGCACTCCTGGGATGCAGTCTGGGAAGACGTGTACCGGCGCTATGAGATCTTGTTTCCGCATGCCGCCGACGCCGGATCGAGCGGAACGCCACAGCCGGTGGCCATGGCGATTGCGATTTAGTGTCGCTATAATACGCTCAAAGAGGCGACCCATGACGACAACGTGGAAAGACGAGAAAGGTCATCTCGTGTGCCGGTGGTCTGGAGCCGGGGAACGGGCACCCTACAGCCCGCCTTGGATGCTGGCGACCGGGAATGTCAATCCCAAACCTCCTGCATCCTCGTGTCTGGACTTCAGGCGTCTCAGCCCTTTTGGCGGGCGGAAATGGTTCGATCCCAGTCGCGGTTATGGGAACCCCGGCTGTGCCTAACTCAACGAAAACAGCCGCGCCGCGTTTTCCTTCAGGATCAGCGGCCGAACTTCCTCTTTGATCGCGATGCCAGAGAAATCGTTCATCCAGCGATCCGGCGTGATCAGCGGATAATCCGAACCAAACAGCACCTTCTTTTTGAGAAGCGTGTTGGCATATTGAATCAAATTCGCGGGGAAATATTTCGGCGACCATCCCGACAGATCGAT
>JASIGB010000606.1:0-9960 GCA_030045355.1 Bryobacteraceae bacterium | reverse complement strand
CAACAATCGCGACCGGTCCGGGCTAAACGGCGAATTCCTGTGCATCAAGGGGCGTTACGCCGCCGATTTCGTGAACAGTCCCGAGCGTCTGCAATCGCCCATGATCCGCCGGAACGGCAAGCTCGAACCGGTGTCGTGGTCCGAAGCTTTGTCGGCCGCGGCAGCGAAACTCAACGAGGTGAAGGCGAGCGGCGGCAATTTTGGCGTCATCGGGTCCAATCACACCAGCAACGAAGAAAGCTATTTTTTGCAGAAGTTCGCGCGCGAAATCCTGGGCACGAATAATATCGATCACCACCGCACCGGCGACGTCGCCACGCTGCTCGATGCCTTGAGTGGCAGGCAGGAGACTGGCAAACAAGAGACTGGCAGGCAGGAGACTGGCAAACAGGACGCCCTCGCCTCCACCGCCGATCTCTACGACCACAAAGCGATCCTGATCATCTCGAGCGATCTTTCCCAGCAGCACCCGTTCCTGGCGATCCAGATCCGCGCCAACTACCGCCATCACGACGCGCACGTGTACACCGTGACGCCGGGCCCGGTGCGCGAGCAGAGCATCGCCGTGCGCAGCATCATCACCGTACCCGGCCGCGAGTTGGCCGATGTGGAATCGTTGCGCGAGCAGCTCAAGAACGAAACCGAGCTGGTCATCGTTTTCGGCGACACCATCAAGGGCAACGCCATCCGAACCTTGGTCGCGTTCGGCGATTCGCTCGGCATTCCAGTGAAATACGTCTGCCTGGTGGATTATTCCAATTCCCGCGGCGCCGCCGACATGGGATTGAGTCCCGATCTGGGGCCCGGCTACCAGCCGGTTGCGGGACATGGCCTGGCCTACGACGAAATTCTCGCGGCGTCCAGTCTCGACGTGCTGTGGGTGGTGGGCGCAAACCCGCTGAAGCACACAGCTCTCGCCACAGGGAACACTTTTGTCATCGTGCAGGATCTGTTCCTGACAGAGACCGCCGCGCGCGCTGACATCTTATTGCCCGCGGCATCGGCCTACGAAAAGCACGGCACCGTGACCAACGTGTGCGGCGAAGTGCAGCGCCTGAAGGGAGGCGTGCAGGTGATGGGCGCCAAGCCCGACCTTGAAATCTTCGGCCTGCTCGCGAAAGAAATGGGCGCGAACATCGGCATCTGGTCGGCCGACAAGGTGTTCGAAGAGATTCGCCGGAACGTGCATGGTTATAATATTCCTTTGCCCGTACTCGCAACAGGGGGAGCAGCGCAGACCGCGCCGGTGAATGGCCGCGTCGAAGCGGCTTCGCGGCCGGAGCTGATTCAATCCGCTCGCGACACCCTGTTCACGTCCGGCACTTTGGGACGTTACTCGAAGAAGCTGAACTCGGTACTCGAGGCGCCCGGCGCGCTGTACGCCGAGCCGCGCTGAGTGAACCGCTCATGATCCTCGAAAATTTCTTCATCATCAGCCTCATCAAGGTGGCGGTGGTCGCGTTCGTTCTGCTGACCACGCTCGCGTATTTGCAGTGGATCGAACGCAAAGTCATCGCGCACGTGCAGCTTCGCGTGGGTCCCTATCGGGTGGGCCCGCACGGATTGCTCCAGCCGCTCGCCGACGTCGTGAAGCTGATCACCAAGGAAGGCCTGATTCCCTCGCATGTCAACCGGCTGTTTTATCTGCTGGCGCCGTTTGTCGCCGTGGCGCTGGCGCTCATTTCCATCGCGGTGATTCCCTTCGGACCGCAAATCACCGTCGGCCCGGTGACTACGTGGATGCAGTTGACCGATCTGCGCATCGGCGTTCTATTCGTGCTGGCGGTTTCGTCCATCGGCGTGTATGGCGTCGCCCTCGGCGGCTGGGCTTCGAACAACAAGTATGCGCTGCTCGGCGGCCTGCGCAGTTCCGCGCAGATGATCAGCTATGAGCTGCCGCTGGGACTGGCCGTTGCCGCGCCGCTGCTGCTCGCCAATACGCTCGATTTTCGCGACATCGTCAATTACCAGAGCGGTTACTGGCTGGGCTTCATCCCGCGCTGGAATCTGTTCCCCGAAATCTTCGGCTTCATCGTCTTCGTCATCGCGGGCTTCGCCGAAACCAATCGCGTGCCGTTCGATCTTCCGGAAGCCGAAAACGAGCTCGTCGCCGGCTTCCACACCGAATACAGCAGCATGAACTTCGCGGCGTTTTTCATGGCCGAATACGCCAATATGGTGACCGTGACGTGCGTGGCCACGCTGCTGTTTCTGGGTGGTTGGACCCCGCCGTTCCCCGAACCATATTCGGATTGCATTCCCATCATCGTATTCGCGATCGCCGGTCTGATTGCGGTCTACCACGGTCTCAATCCCGCGCGGCGCAAGGATAAATTCACGCTGCCCGCCGCTGGCCTGGTTTTTCTCGGTCTGGCGGCCATCTTCGGGGTCTCGGTCGTTGTGCCGGTCTTGGCCGTCCTGAAATCGATTGTGATGGCTCTGTTCTGGTTCTGCGGAAAAGTCCTGCTGCTGTTGTTCGTCTTCATCTGGGTGCGCGCCACGCTGCCCCGCTTCCGTTACGACCAGCTCATGCGCTTCGCCTGGACCGGCCTCTTTCCGATTTCGATGCTCAACCTGCTGGCCACCAGCCTGATCGTGGCCCTTACGACTAAATAGAAATGACTGCGCTGATCTTTATCATCTTTGCCGGCATCGCGGTGTTTTGCGGCATTAACCTGGTGGTGCAGACGCACCCCATCGCGAGCGCGCTATCGCTGGTCGGCGTCATGGGGTCGCTCGCGGTCTTGTATTTGCAGCTGGGCGGCGAATTTATCGCCGCGGCGCAGGTGATCGTCTATGCGGGCGCCGTGATGGTTCTGTTCGTCTTCGTCATCATGCTGCTGAACGCGGGAGCCGAAGCCACCACGTTCCAGGTATCGCGCTTCGTCAAGTATTTGGGCGCCCTTCTGCTGGCGGCATTCCTCGGACTGATTAGTCTCATCATTCAGGCCACGCTGCCCAAGACCGAAGGCGTGGTGTTCGGCGCCTGGCAGGGCACCACGCTCGATGTCGGCCGCAAATTGTTCACCTCTTACCTGCTGCCGTTTGAAGTGACGTCGGTACTGATCCTGATCGCGATCGTGGGCGCGATCGTGCTTGCCAGAAAGGAAATCTCATGACGCCTACCGCCGTGCTGAATTCCCCGGTTCCCTTGAGCTGGTATCTGATTTTGAGCGCCGTGCTGTTCGCGCTCGGCGTGGCCGGTTTCATTTTCCGGCGCAACATCATCACCGTCTTTATGTCCATCGAGCTGATGCTCAACGCGGTGAATTTGAGCTTCGTGACCTTCTCCTACGAATTCAAGCAGGTGGACGGGCATATTTACAGCTTCTTCGTGATGGTGGTGGCAGCCGCGGAAGCCGCCGTCGGCCTGGCGATCATTCTCACCGTGTTCAAAAATCGCGCGACGCTCATGATCGATGAAGTGAACTCCATGAAGTATTAAATGAAGCAGTACTGACGTACTCAAACAATGGCTCTCTGGCTCATCCCCATTCTTCCGTTCCTCGGGTTCCTGGTGAACGGGCTGTTCGGCAAGCGGATGCCGAAGGCGCTGATTAATACCATCGCCGTCGGATCGGTGGCGCTCGCGTTCCTCTGGGTGCTGAAGACTCTCGCCGCGCTGCAGCCGCTCGAAACCAAGTACATCGAGCACTACTACACCTGGATCCAAAGCGGAACTCTGAACATCGGCGTCGATTTCGCGGTGGACCGGCTCACCGCCGTCATGCTGATGATCGTCACCGGCGTCGGCCTCCTGATTCACATTTACGCTGTCGGCTACATGGAGCACGAGGGCGGTTATTACCGCTTCTTCTCTTTCCTGAACTTGTTCATGTTCTTCATGCTGGTTCTGGTGCTGGCGCAGAATTATCTGCTGCTGTTCGTCGGGTGGGAAGGCGTGGGATTGTGCAGCTATCTCCTGGTCGGATTCTATTTAACCGAGCAATACGCCACCACTGCCGGGAACAAGGCGTTCATCGTGAACCGCATCGGCGACTTCGGATTTTCGCTGGGGATTTTTCTGATCCTGCGCCAGTTCGGCTCGCTCGATTTTTCGCGAGTGTTCACCGCCGCCAGCGCGATGCCGGCCGAAGTGGGCGTCGGCATTCTCACCACCATCACGCTGCTGCTGCTCGTGGGCGCGACGGGCAAATCGGCGCAGATCCCGCTCTACGTCTGGCTCCCCGATGCGATGGCCGGCCCGACACCAGTCTCTGCGTTGATCCACGCCGCCACCATGGTCACGGCCGGCGTGTATATGTGCGTTCGCTCCGCGGCTCTATTTACGAAAGCCCCCATCAGCATGGATACCGTCGCGGTGATCGGCTTGGCGACGGCGTTCTTCGCCGCTACCATCGGCATGACCCAGATGGACATCAAGAAGGTGTACGCCTATTCGACGATCTCGCAGCTCGGCTACATGTTCCTCGGCGTCGGCGTGGGCGCGTTCTCGGCAGGCATCTGGCACGTGATGACGCACGCGTTCTTCAAGGCGTTATTGTTCTTGGGCGCGGGCGCTGTGATCCACGGGCTGCACGGCGAGCAGGATATGCGCCAGATGGGCGGGCTGTGGCCGCACATGAAGATCACGGCCATCACGCTGTTCTGCGCGTCGCTGGCGATTTCGGGCTTTCCAGGCACCTCCGGATTCTTCAGTAAAGACGCGATCCTGGTGGCGGCGTACGCGCGCGCGCCCTGGATGTACTGGTTGGGAGTGTTTACCGCCGGACTGACCGCGTTCTACGTATTCCGCGCCTGGTTCATGACCTTCACCGGCGAGTATCGCGGCCACGCGCATCCGCACGAATCGCCGCTGGTGATGACCGGGCCACTCATGATCCTCGCGCTCCTTGCGCTGGGCGGCGGATTCATCAACGTGCCGCACATTTTGGAGCCGCTCTTCGCCGAGAAGCCGGAGAGCCAGACCTTAGCATGGCTCTCGGCGGCCGTGGGCTTGTTGGGTATTTTCTTGGCCTGGGTCTTCTACTACGCCAAGCGCGGCCTGGCCGATTCATTCGCGAAATCCCTCGGCGGTCTCTACACGCTGGTGTACAACAAATACTTCGTCGATGAAGCCTACGACGCCGCTGTCGTCGAGCCGCTGGTCGAAGGCTCGCGCACCGTGCTGTGGCGCGGCATCGACGCCGGGCTGATCGATGGCACCGTGAACGGCGTGGGGCGCGAATCGCGCGGCGTGGGCTCCATCCTGCGCCTCATTCAATCCGGCAACATTCGCAGTTACGCCGCCTGGGTGGTGCTGGGGTCGATCGTCTTGCTAGTGGTAGTCGGATTCGCGGGAGGCCTGCGATGACGCTGCTGAGCGCCGTCATTTTTCTCCCGCTCATCGCGTTCCTGATCATCCTGGCGCTGCCCAAGGAGAACCACAACGCGATCCGCATGTTCAGCCTGATCGCGTCCATCGCGATTTTCGTCGTTTCGCTCGGCTTGATTGCCCCGGTTGTATCGTCCGCGGCCGGCAAGTTCGCGCTCGAGACCAATGACATGTGGATCGAGACGCCGCCCATCAGCTATCACATCGGTCTCGATGGCATCAGCCTGTGGATGGTGATGCTGACGACGCTCCTGACGCCATTGTGTGTGCTGGTGTCATGGAAGTCCATCGATAAGCACATCAAGCAATTCTTCGCGTTTCTGTTACTGCTCGAATTCGGCCTCGTGGGCGTGTTCTGCGCGCTCGATTTCTTCCTGTTCTTCGTGTTCTGGGAAGTCTCGCTGGTTCCCATGTACTTCCTGATCGGCATCTGGGGGCACGACCGGCGCATCTACTCGGCCGTCAAATTCTTCCTGTACACCATGGCCGGATCGGCTCTGATGCTGATCGCCATCATCTACTTGTACAACCTGTCCGGCACGTTCGATTACACCAAAATCCTCGCCGGAATCCAGAGCGGCGCGATCTCGCTCAACGCGAACGAACAGTTGTGGCTGTTCCTGGGCTTTTTCATCGCGTTCGCGATCAAGGTTCCGCTCTTCCCGCTCCACACCTGGCTGCCCGATGCGCACGGGGAAGCTCCCACCGCCGGTTCGGTGATGCTGGCCTCCGTCATGCTGAAAATGGGCTGTTACGGTTTGCTGCGCTTCTGCGTCCCCCTGTTTCCCGGCGCCGCGCGCGCCAACGCGGATTGGATCAACGTTCTCGCCATCATCGGCATCGTGTACGGCGCGCTGGTCGCGATGGTGCAACCCAACATGAAGAGGCTGGTCGCGTACTCGTCCGTGAGTCACCTCGGTTTCGTCGTGCTCGGCATCTTCTCCTTCACGCAGCAGGGATTCGACGGCGCGGTGTACCAGATGCTGGCCCACGGCCTTTCCACCGGCGCGTTGTTCCTGCTGGTGGGCTTCCTCTATGAACGCCGGCACTCGCTCGAAATTTCGGCCTACGGCGGCGTATCCACTCCCGCGCCCTGGCTCGCTACGGCCTTCATGATCACCATGCTCGCCAGCATGGGCCTGCCCACGCTCAGCAACTTCATCGGCGAGTACCTGGTGCTGCAGGGCACATCGCTCGTGAACATGCATTGGACCGTTTTCGCGGCCCTGGGCTCAATTCTCTCGGCCTGTTATCTGCTCTGGCTCTATCAGCGGGTAGTTTTCGGCAAGCCGACTGAAGATCTGACGCATCACATGCCGGATCTCGACTTCCGCGAGTGGGCCATCATGGTTCCGCTCGTCGTGCTCATGGTTTGGGTGGGCTCCTACACGCAAAGCTTCCTGCCTCCGATTTCGGCCTCCAACGCGGTGCTGCTCGGGCCGGTCGACGCGAGCCGCGAGATCCACGTACGTGCGAAGCCGCCGGTGCTCGTACCACAACAGGAGGTCGCCAATGCCCGTTAACTTCATGCCCACGGGCACGGATTATCTCCGCATCCTCCCCGAAATCATCATGACCGTCGCCGGCACCTTGATCATGCTGATCGAAGGATGGCTCGGGAGCGAGAACAAAAAGTCCAATCTTTCCATCTTCACCTTCGTTGCTTTCGTCGCGGCGCTGGTGGCGGCGATCGCCGCGAACGCGGAACCCGGCTTGTCGTACTCCAGCATGTTCATCGTGGACGGCTTCGCGACGTTCTTCCGCGTCCTGGTGATCGGGGTCGGGATACTCAGTCTCTTATCAGCCACGCAATACCTGAAGCGCGAACACGCCGAATCCTCCGAATACTATGCATTGTTGCTGTTCTCCGTCACCGGTCAATGCGTGATGGCCGCCGCGAATGAGCTGATCATGGTATTCATCGGCCTGGAGATTTCCTCCATCGCCACGTACATTCTGGCCGGTTACCTGCGCGACGACAAACGCAACAACGAAGCGGCACTGAAGTATTTTCTGCTGGGCTCGTTCGCCACGGCGTTCCTGCTGTACGGCATCGCCTGGATTTACGGCACCACCGGCAGCACCAATCTCGAAGTGATCCGCGCCGCGCTCTCATCTTCGACTTCCAATACCAACGCGATCCTGGCCGGCACGGCCGCGGCGCTGATGTTCGTTGGATTCGCGTTCAAGGTATCGGCCGCACCGTTCCAGATTTGGGCGCCCGATGTGTACCAGGGTGCTCCCGCGCCGGTGACATTATTTATGTCGGCTGGCCCCAAAGCCGCTGCGTTTGCCGTGTTCCTACGCGTATTCATGACGGGGTTTGCTCCCATCGCCGACCGCTGGGGACCGTTCGTATGGGCTTCGGCGCTGCTTACCATGATCGTCGGAAATTTCGCCGCGCTGCTCCAGACCAACATCAAGCGCATGCTCGCCTACAGCTCCATCGCGCACGCCGGTTACATCATGGTGGCCATCGCGGCGCACAACCAGATCGGCACCGCCGCGGCGATGTTCTACCTGGCCGCGTACTCGCTCATGAACATCGGCGCGTTCGCCGTGGTCACCCATTTCTCGCGGCAAGGCGAGAAGTTCGTGAACATCGAGGATCTCGCGGGGCTCGGCTGGAAGCAGCCGGTGACTGCGGCCCTGTTCGCCATCTTTCTGCTGTCGCTGATCGGCGTGCCGCTCACAGCCGGATTCTTCGGCAAGTTCTATATTTTCCGCGCCGCGCTCAATGCAAACCTGGTCTGGCTGGCGGTCCTCGGCATGCTGAACAGCGCCGTAGGCGCCTATTACTATCTGCGCATTCTGGTGGTGATGTACATGAACGAGCCGGGTGAAGCGACGCTCGCAGTGCAGCCGGTGAGCGGCGGAATCGGCGCCACGATGTGGGTTTCGGCGGTGGGAACGCTGCTGCTCGGCATTTTCCCGTCGCTACTTCTGAACTTCGCGAACACTTCCAGCGTGCTCGTAAAGTAACGCTACCCGATCACGTTCAGTAAGGTCTGGGTCATTTCGTCGCCCACCTTGAAGGCGGCCGTGTTGGCTTCGAAGCTGTTTTTAGCCTGGATTAAAGCGACGGCTTGCTGGCTGAGGTCGACGGTGTCCTGCGGGGTGGGCGATGTGGAGGAAGACGGCCACTGGGCGATGTTTTGGGCCGCCTGGTTAAACTGATTCTCGGCGTTCTGCATGCCTTGCAGAGAGGAAACACTTCCGATAGTCATGGGATGGTATCCTGCTTAATTTCCTCTTCGACTCGCGTTTGAAGAAATTGAGCCATTTTATACTTAAGCTCCTCAAGTCCTTCGCCGGTTACGCTGGATACCTCAAAGAAGGGTAAGTGTTTCACCTTGGCCAGTTTCCGCAGCCCCGCTACCCGCGCCCGATTCTGCGCCACATCCACCTTCGACGCCACCAGGAACATCGGCTTGCGGACTAGCTGCGGACTAAAGCTTTCTAGCTCTTCCATGACGATGCGGAAATCGTCCACCGGATCGCGTCCGGAAGTTTCCGACACATCCACCAGGTGCACCAGCAGCCGCGTGCGCTCGATGTGTTTCAGGAACTGCACGCCCAAGCCGTGGCCCAGGTGCGCGCCTTCGATCAGTCCCGGTATATCGGCGACCACGAAGGTTTCGTCGCCCACGCTCACTACGCCGAGATTGGGCTCCAGCGTCGTGAACGGATAATCGGCGATTTTCGGCCGCGCCGCCGAGATGCGCGAGATCAGCGTCGACTTGCCCGCATTCGGAAATCCGACCAGCCCCACGTCGGCCAGCAGCTTCAATTCCAGCCTCAATCGCTTTTCTTCGCCCGGATGGCCGGGTTCATGTTCGGTGGGCGCTTGATGCGTGGGCGTCGCGAAATGCTGGTTGCCCCGGCCGCCGCGGCCGCCGTGCGCGATCACGAAATGTTCGCCGGCGCGCGTGAAATCGTGCAGCAGCTCGCCGGTTTCGTCGTCATACACCATGGTTCCGACGGGCACGGGGACTTCGATGGACGCACCGTCGCGACCGGTCTTGTTGCTGCCTTCGCCGTGCCGTCCGCGCTGAGCGGTGTGTTCGGGATTGAAACGGAAATGCAGCAGCGTGTTGTGGTGTTCGCTCGCCACGAAAACCACATCGCCGCCGCGCCCGCCGTCGCCGCCGCTCGGTCCCCCGCGCGGAACATATTTTTCGCGCCGGAACGCAAGACAGCCATTGCCGCCGTCGCCCGCCTTTACGCGGATTCGTACTTCATCAATAAACATGGGATCGGGCTACGCAAAGCCCGTTCCTCTCGAGGAGGGTTAGTTCTCGCTCACCGGCTGGATGCTGATGAACTTGCCGAAGCGCCCGCGATCGCGAAACACGACGACGCCGGGAACTTTCGCGAACAGCGTGTCATCCTTGGCTCGCCCCACGTTTTCGCCCGGCTTGAAATTGGTGCCGCGCTGCCGGACTAAAATGGATCCGCCGGTCACCGTCTCGCCGCCGAACGCCTTCACGCCCAGCCGCTGGGCGTTGGAATCGCGCCCGTTCTTGGAACTACCTAAACCTTTTTTATGCGCCATGACTGAATCCTAGACCAAAATCTCGCTGACCTTCACGGCCGTATAGTTCTGCCGGTGCCCGATGGTCCGC
>JASIGB010000605.1:0-4295 GCA_030045355.1 Bryobacteraceae bacterium | reverse complement strand
ACGCGCTCCAGCTTTATTACGATTTCTCCGGCTACACCGACATCGCCCTCGGTTCAGCCCTCTTGCTCGGCATCACGCTGCCGCGCAACTTTAATCGTCCCTATGCCGCGCAGAATATTTCCGATTTTTGGCGCCGTTGGCACATTTCTTTCTCTAATTGGCTGCGCGATTATCTATATTTCTCGCTCCCAGGCCTGCGCTCGCGCTGGAAAATCTTCGCCTATTTGAATCTCGTGATCACCATGGTGCTGGGCGGGCTATGGCACGGCGCGAGTTGGACCTTCGTGGTCTGGGGCGCCTGGCACGGCATTGGTCTCGCCGGCCATCGCGCCTGGAACGCCCTGCATGGCAATCCGAAACTGACGCTCACGCGCGGCGCCCGCATTCTCTGTAGCCTCGCTACCTTCCATTTCGTCCTCATCGGGTGGGTCTTCTTCCGCGCTTCCAGCCTTGCAACCGCGCGCGATATTTTCTACCAGATCACCTCCCGCACCATTTCATTTGCGAACATCAGGCCGGAATTTGTCATCGTCTTCCTGATCGCCGCCATCGCGCATTACGTGCCCAAGCGCTGGTATGACTCCGGTCTCCAGCTCTACTGCCGATTCCCCTATTACGCCCAGGCCGCGGCCATCGCCGCCGTCGCGGTCGCTATCCGTTATGTCGCCGGGTCCGGCTCGGCGCCGTTCATTTATTCGCGATTCTGAGCCAATGCCCGCATTTCCGAAAAAGACATCGCTCGCCATCGCCACTCTGGCCGCGCTCCTATTGCTGCTCGAATCGGCCAAACTCGCCCGCCCCTTCACCCTCACCGAAGTTATTGATTTTCGCCCGCGCGATCTTCCCGCCGTCGAACCTCTGTCTCCGGCCCCGGTCCTTGTCAAGCCCGCCTTGAAGCCCAATGCCGCCTTGAAGCGCCGCCCCATCCTCGAGCCCAATCTCATCGATCCGCACGACGCGCTCCGTCCGTTTTATCTCGCTCTCTGGCGTACCGAACTCGGCGCGCCCGGTGCCATCACGCGCGTGCTGCATTACGGCGATTCCCCAGTCACTGCCGATTCCATTACCGCCGACGTCCGTTCGCTGCTGCAGCAGCACTTCGGAGATGCCGGCCACGGGTTCGTCCTGATCGCAAAACCCTGGGCCTGGTACGGCCACCGCGGCGTCGAGATCAAGGGCAAAGGCTGGCGGATCAACGCCGCTACCCAAACCCGTGCCAAAGACGGCTTCCACGGCCTGGGTGGCGTCAGTTTTGAAGGCGATGCCGGCGCTTCTTCCCACCTGGAGATGGCCGAATCTCACTCCTCGATCGAGATCCATTACCTGCGCCAGCCTGGTGGTGGTGTGCTCCGCGTGGAAGCCTCTGGCCAGAAACTCGGTGACGTAAGGACGGATGGTCCTGACAAAAGGCCCGCCTACCAAAACTTCCCCTTGACCGCCGCGGAGCGCGACATCGATTTGACAGTCGAGCGCGGCCCCGTCCGCCTCTTCGGCGTCAGTTTCGCGAGAAACACGCCGGGCGTGATCTACAATAGTCTTGGGCTCAACGGCGGCCAGGTGCTGGTGGTGGCTCACTATTTCGATAAGGTCCAGTGGACGGAAGAGCTCCAGCACCAGCGTCCCGATCTGGTGGTGATTAATTACGGCACCAACGAAAGCGGATATGCCGATTACGTCGAGCGATCCTATCCCAGCGAGCTGCGCCAAGTGATCCGGCGCGTGAAAGACGCCGTGCCGCGCGCGTCCGTTCTGGTCATGAGCCCGATGGACCGCGGCGAGCGCGATTCCGATTCCCGCATCGTCACCATTCCGGCGCTCCCGCGCTTGGTGGAAATTCAGCGCCAAACCGCCGCCGAGATGGGCTGCGCCTTTTTCAATACCTTCCAGGCCATGGGCGGCGAAGGGACTATGGCGCGCTGGTACGCGAGCGAGCCGCGGCTGGTGAGCGCGGATTTCACGCATCCCTTGCCGGCCGGCGCGCACAAGGTCGGTGTCTTGCTCGATCAGGCGCTCGAATCCGGCTTTCGCCAATTCAAGGCGCGCGAGCAGCGGAGACCGCAATAGTGCGCACGCGGCCGCTCATATGGTTGCTCGCGGCCCTTCTTGCAACAGTCCCCGCTTCGCCCGCAACATCAAACTCAACTTCGAAAACCACCCGCCAGAAAGCGAAAACGAAATCCCACAAAAGGCACGCCGCGCGAGTTCCTGTGGTTCATGTCTCGCCCGCCGTGCGCGGAGCGGCTCTGCGCGCCATCACCGAACGAACCTCGGAAACCGCGGGCGTTCTCGAAGGCGCCGGAGCCCTGGTGCCGTTCTTTGAGCAGCTCTCGCGTCCGCCCGAGAATATGTCGCTGCACATTTTGCAGTATGGCGACTCGCACACCGCTTCCGATGATTGGGCCAATCAGATGCGCCAGGATTTTCAGGCGAAATTCGGCGCGGGCGGTCCGGGCTACACGCTGCCGGGCCATCCCTTCCTCGGCTATCGCCGCTTTGACAGCCATGGATGGAATTCGCGCGGCTGGTATACGGACGGCATCGTCACGCGCAAGGACGATGGCGTCGATGGCCTCGGCGGAGTGAGTCTCACGTCGCATTCTTCCGGTGAAACCATCACGTTGAATGTCGAATGCGAACAACTCGAGCTGCATTATTTACGCCAGCCCGGTGGCGGTCAGGTGGAGTTCTCGGTCGATGGTGCGCCTGTGGCGACAGTGGATACGGCCGGCGATTTCGGCGCGGGTCTTTATAGCTACGCCGCCTCGCCCGGTCCGCATGTCTACGCGCTTCGCACCCTGAGCGACGCGCCGGTCCGCATTTTCGGCTGGGTCGCGCAGAATCAAGCCGGCGTCACCTACGAAACCCTGGGCATTAACGGCGCGCAAGCCAATCTCATTCTCGATTGGAACCCCGCGATTCTTGGCTCCGAACTCGCCGCGCGCGATCCCGCCTTGATTGTGCTCGCCTATGGAACCAACGAAGCGCTCAGCCGTTCCTGGACCGCTGAAGAGTACCGCGCCGGTTTGATCCAGATCATCCAGCGCCTGCGCGACGCCGCCCCCACGGCCAGCATTTTGATGATCGGTCCGCCGGATTGCCAATATCGTTTACGTAACGGCCGCCGCCTCCCCTTTCCGCATCTCGATCAAGTCGTCGAAATCCAGCGCGACGTCGCGCAAGCGAACGGCTGCGCGTTTTGGGACTGGCGCGCCGCAATGGGCGGCTCCGAATCGGTTCGTCAATGGGTGCAAGCCGGACTCGGCCAAGGCGACTATACGCATCTCACGGGCGAAGGCTATCGGATGGCGGGCAATATGCTGTTCGATGAGCTCATGGCGCAATACAGTCGTTTTCTCACCGTCCGCGCTGAGGGAACGCAGAATCAAAAGAATGGACAATAAAGAGCGTATCCTCGCCATCGTTCGCAAGGTTTCTAACAACACGGCTCTGCCGGATCCCGATGAGTCGCTGTTTGACTCCGGATTTCTCGACTCTTTCGCTCTGCCGGATCTCGTTACCGAGTTGGAGCGGGAGTTTGGGCTCAAGATCCCCGATTCGGATTTGAATCCGCGCAAATTCGAATCCATTTCGAAGATCCAGAGTTACATCGAGAGCAGGATGTAGTTCGTGGCAGCCATCCTGGGCTTTGGCCACTATCTGCCCGCGCGCATCGTCACCAATGCCGAGCTCGCAGCGCGATTGAGTTGTGAGCCCGGTTGGATTTTTGACGTCTCTGGCATCGAGGAACGGCGCTACGCAGCGCCTGAGGAATCCGTCGTCAGCATGGGCGCCACCGCGGCCATCGATTGCCTTGATCGTGCCGGAACGAAAGCAAACGAGATCGGAATGATCCTGGTCTGTTCCGGATCGGCCGAGCGCCGCTTCCCCGGTCCCGCATCCGCGATCGCCCATCAACTCGGTATCGACGGCGTTCCCGCGATCGATTTGCCCATCGCGAGCGCTGGCGGTTTGTTCGCCATGGCTCTGGCTGCCACGCTTTCGGCAGTGCACGGCACCGTGCTCGTCGTTGCATCCGAAAAAATGTCGAGTATCGCTTCGCGTGAGCCGATGGAGCGCGGAGTGGCGCCGCTGTTTGGCGACGGAGCAGGTGCGTGCCTCGTCGGATCAGCAAACGGTCCAGCGCGCATCGTCGACTCAGCAATCCATTCCGACGGAACATTCGCGGAAGATCTGCGGCTGGAGTTCGATTCGCCGCTTTCGATGAACGGTCGCTCCGTGATCTTGCAGGCTTCGCGCAAGATTCCCGCTGCCATCATCGAGTTGCTCGAAAGAAA
>JASIGB010000604.1:0-3682 GCA_030045355.1 Bryobacteraceae bacterium | reverse complement strand
CTCTCCGGCCCCAAAACGCCGTTCTTCGCCCAGCGGCGCCAGCCGCGCGATCTGCGCCTGGTCCAGCATGGGGAACATGCCCTCGATAAATCCGTTTTCAGCCATAAGTGTTAGGATGCCGGTAGCTTCACGATAGCATCGCGGTTTCAGGCAGGCTGAAGACAAATTAACGTTACGGGGAGAAACGCTAGCCGCGCGGTTGGATCTAACGCTTCAGAGGACGATAATGATTCGTTTCAAAGGTATTTGTTTCGCGACCGCTGGAATTTTCATGGTGGGAGCTCTGCTCACGGTCGGCGCTCCCAAGGTGAACGCACAGGTGTCCGTCAATATCGGACCGGCTCCCGTTTGCCCGTACGGCTACTATGACGTGCCCCCGTACGCTTGCGCGCCCTATGGGTACTACGGACCCGAGTGGTTCGTGGGCGGCGTGTTCATCGGCGCCGGCCCCTGGTTCCACGGACCGGCTAGTTTTCGCGGACACGTCAACAATCACTTCCATCCGGACCATGGTTACAAAGGTCCGATGCCGCACGCCGGCGACCATCCTGATGCCGCGCACCCCGTCGGGAAAGTCGCTCATTTCAAGGGCAATGAGATGCGCGACGGCCGCGGACACATCGCCAGAAAATAACGCCCCCGGCTCGGCGGCGTGAGTGAGGCGGCTCAAAGTCCATGGGCCGCCTCACGCAGCCCATGTGTCGCTATTTAATCACCAGGCTGGCCCGCCACGCCTCATAGAGTACGACGCCAACGAGTAAGATTCCGTAGGCCGCAGTCACTACAGTCAGAGCCTTGCCCCAGCTATCAATCAGCGCCAGCTTGTGCCCCAAGGCAACCTGCTGAGGAATCAGCTTTTGCTCGCCTTCCGTCAAGTGGACGAATTCATCGTCTCCATGGAATGTCAGAATCTTGCGGTACAGCGCCAGGGCGAGAACGGCCACGGCAACTACTGCCCAGATGGCAATGTAGGGAATGATATTCATAACGCTTAACGTCCTCCTCGGAGCCGATGGGAGCAATCGGCGGACCAGGAGGACAGCGCCGCTGGTATGATTGCCTGGATTACGATTTAGGAATGGACCCGAGCGCCCTGCTGGACGGCAGCGCCTACCTCCAAAGCCTGCGCGACGATCGCGCGGTCTACATTTACGGCGAACGCGTGCCTGACGTGACCGCGCACGCGGCTTTTCGCAACGCCGGCCGCTCGATCGCCCGGCTGTACGACTCGCTGCACGATCCCGCCCAGCGTGACGCGCTTACTGCCGTGGATGCGCTCGGAAATCGTACCCACAAATTCTTCAAGCCCAGTTGCAGCCCGCAGGAACTCGCCGAGGCACGCGAAGCCATCGCCGTCTGGTCCCGCATGAGCTACGGATTCATGGGCCGCACTCCGGATTACAAAGCCTCCTTCATGGCCAGCATGGCGGCGAATCCCGAATTCTACGCGCCGTTCGATTCGAACGCGATGGCGTGGTACCGGAAATACTCGTCGCAGTGCCTGTTCCTGAACCACGTGCTCGTAAATCCGCCGGTCGATCGCAACCGTCCGGTGCACGAGGTGGAAGACGTGTTCGTGCACGTGGTCAAAGAGCGCGACGACGGCATCATGGTCTCCGGCGCAAAGATGCTGGCCACCGGATCGGCGCTCACCCATGCCACATTCGTCGCGCAGAACAGTGCCGTCACGCTGGACAAGGAAAAGGCCAAGGACTTCGCCATTGTGTTTTTCGCGCCCATGGATTCGCCCGGCGCCAAGCTCATTTGCCGGCCGTCCTATGAAATGAACGCGCGCAGCCCGTTCGATTATCCGCTCTCCAGCCGCTTTGACGAGAATGATGCGGTAATGATTTTCGACAACGTGTTCGTTCCGTGGGAGAATCTGCTCCTCTATCGCGACCCGGAGCGTGTGAACGCGTTCTATCCTGAATCGCGGTTCGTCAATCGATTCACTCTCCAGGCCGGCACGCGATTGACGGTGAAGCTGGAGATGATGGCCGGCCTGTTCGCCAAGGCCATCGCGACTAACGGCACCGATGCCTTCCGCGGGGTGCAGGCGGCGTTCGGCGAAATCCTCGCCTGGCGCCACATGCTGCGCGCCATGACCACGGCGATGTGTCTCGATCCGGAGCCGGCGCCCGGTGGGACAGTCGTTCCCAAAGCCGAGTTCGCGGCCACCATCAAGATGTTCGCCTCGGAGTGCTGGCCGCAAATCCGGCATATCTTCGAGAAGCAGCTCGCGGGCAGCCTCCTGGTCGCGCCGTCGGGCGCCGAGGATTTGAAAAATCCAGAGCTACGCCCGCTGATCGACAAGTATTACCGCGGCTCATCGAGTGCGGCCGAAGAGCGTGTGAAGCTGTTCAAGTTAATTTGGGACGCCATCGGCACCGAGTTCGGCGCGCGGCACGAGATCTACGAGATCAACTACTCCGGCAACCACGAACAGGTGCGCATGGACGTGGTGAAGTTTTCGCAGCGCAACAAACTTGTCGACCAGTTCGTCGCGATGGCCGAGTCCTGCATGTCTGATTACGATCTGGAGGGTTGGCGCGATTCGGCGTGGTCCGCCGGTGACCCGGGCTAAGTTAGTTCGCGCCCCAGCCCGTCAACACCCGCGGGATCGTCCGCAGCAGAATCTTCAGATCCAATTCGAGCGACCAGTTGTCGATGTACTGCATGTCCATCTTCATCCAGGTGTCGAAGTCGAGGTGATCGCGCCCGGACACCGCCCACAGGCACGTCAGCCCCGGACGCATGCGCAGCCGGCGCCGCTGCCAGGTCTGATACATCTCCACTTCCTCCGGCACAGCCGGCCGCGGCCCCACCAGCGACATCTCGCCCTTCAGCACGTTCCACAATTGCGGCCACTCGTCAATGGAAAACTTGCGCAGGACCCGCCCCACGCCCGTGAGCCGAGGATCGTTGGGAATTTTGAACGCGGTCGACTTGCGGTTCAAGTGCATCAGCGACGCCTTGAGCTCCTCGGCGTTGTTGCACATGGAGCGGAATTTGTAGAACGTAAAGCGCCGCCCGTTCAGCCCGCAGCGCACTTGGCGGAAAATCGCCGGGCCGGGAGAAGTCAGGCGGATCAGCAGCGCGATCACCAGCATGAACGGCAGCAGCAGGATCAGCGCGGCCGCCGCGATCGCGAAGTCAGTCGCGCGCTTCAGCAACAGGCGGATTTCATCGTGCGGGGCGGCCGAAAACGTCAGCAGGGGCTTGGGGCCCAGGCGATCCAGATACACCTGACTGTTGACGTGCGGAAAAAAGTCCACCACCACGCGCGTGCGCACGCCCTCTTCATCGCAGCGCAGGAACACATCCTCCATTTCGTTGAGCCGCGTACTGTCCACCGCAAATATGATCTCGTCGATCACGTGCTGGCGCAGCAGGTCCGCGAGGTGCGCTAGTGGATAGCGCTCGTAGCTTTCTTTGAGTTGCACGCGGCCCGGCTCTTCATCCAGAAAACCAAGCAGCCGGACGCCGTAATCCTTCGATTCCTCCAGCGCCTCGCCCAATTGCCGCGCGCTGGCGCCGGAGCCGACCACCATCACGTAATGCGCCGTCCCGAACTTCTTCCGCACCGCGCCGATCACCCGCGCCGCATTAATGCGGAAGAGGCAGAGCAGAATCCAAGCGTAGATTCCGAAAATCGCGACGAAGAAACGGCTGAGGTCCAGCC
>JASIGB010000603.1:0-10586 GCA_030045355.1 Bryobacteraceae bacterium | reverse complement strand
AATGGGGCATGACGCTGGCCGGCAAAAGCGGCCGTCGTCCAGCAACGGTACCCCAATGTTTAGAACGTAAACCCCAGCAAAAATTCCGCCTGGTTCAAATCGCTGGACAGCACGCCAGTCGACGCTAAGAAGTGTCGTGCGCCCCAGCGGGTGTAGCGGATCTCCGGAGAGACGTGCAGGACCAGAACATGGATATCGATGCCTGCGCCGGCGACAAACCCGGTCACCGTATCGTGCTGGAGCTCTGGCGGGGTCGAACTCGTCCCGCAATTAATAGAACAAATGATCGAGCTTGATCCGCCTAACCGATCCCACGCAATGCCCGCGCCCACGTAGGGCCTCACCAGCTTCGAAGGGAAAAGATACTTCGCCATGAGCGGGAACTCCCAGTCTCCTCCATCCGTCTGCTCGGCGCCTTCCATGATGTAAATGACGGGCGGCGCGGTGACGAAGCCCGGCGACGAGAAGCTGTAGTGCCGGTACAAGGCATCGAACTCCACACCCAGGCCGAACGGGAGTCGTAGCTCAGCGGTAGGGCCGATTATGTAGCGGTTCGTGGTGCTCGTGAATGGCTTGGAAGGTGCCGATCCGGCCTGAGGCAGGGCGGAGGACGCATCCAGCAGATCCGTCAGCGGCACCCCCGCCCGCACTCCGAACGAGACCGGCTGCGCAAAAGCCGCAAGGGCAATCCAGGGAAGTGGGAATAGAAAGCGCATGGGAGGGCAGCTCGATTGGGCGCCGAACAGCCGAGTATATCAATGACTACTCTTTTTACGATGCGCGTATAAGTTATAGTCCGGCCTGCCGGTTCCGCCGCCGTCATCCCAAGTGACCTGCGTTGCGATGATAGCGAGACAGTCGTAAAATGCTAAGTGGCTTCGAACCCCGACGCCAACGCGACGTCCCATTGAGGAATGCAGCCGTCGGCCTGGTGCTGGGAACCGATCCGTTGCGAATCGCTTCATGGCCTCCGCAGCTCAACGCGCCATCGACAGCTCACTCAAAACGCTGTCGCACGGCGATCGCGTCGAGCTGAACGTCACGAGCGAGAATCTGCTCTCGGAACCGGAGGAGATTTTCGGGTCGTGGCGCAGATGCCTCCTCGATTATCGCGTGGACGCGGGAGATTCCTCGGCGCCTCAAGTCATCACGCAAAAAGAGTTGAAGGTTCTTCGCGAGCCGGCGGAGAATATGCTGGTCCAAGCGCAGGAAGAGATCGACCGGCTCTATGCCGTGCTCCGCCAGCACGCCTACGTTGTTCTATTGTGTAACCGCGAGGGAGTGGCGATTCATCATCGCGGAGATGAAGCCAGCGCCCAAGAGTTCAAGCACTGGGGCATCTGGGTGGGCGGCGTCTGGTCGGAGGAGACCGAAGGAACCAACGGCATCGGCACGTGCATCGCCGAGCAGCGGCCGGTGCTGGTGCACGCCGGCCAGCACTTTCGCAGCCGGCATACGCAGCTCAGTTGCGCGGGCGCCCCGGTTTTCGATGCGCTGGGAGAGTTGATTGCCGTGCTGGACGTCTCGCGGGTGGCGAGCGAAGAAGACCAAGGTTCGCTGCCGCTGGTTCTCGATACGGTTACGGTGGCCGCGCGCGCCATCGAAGAACGCTTGTTTCGGGACCATTTCCGCCACGCCTGGACCATCGCTACGCAGCCCAGCGACAACCAACCCGCATTGCTTCTCGCGACGGACGAGCACCAATGGTTGCTGGGCGCCGATCGCATCGCGCGGGACGTTCTTGGCCTGGATGACGGCAGGCTCGCGAGCGGTGTTCCCTTATCGGCGGCTTTCCAATTTGACCCTTCCATCTTTCGGCAGAGTCGCGATAGCGACGTCCCGGCACGAATTACGCGCACCGGCGGCGGAGGACCGTGGTATGCGTTGTTTACACCGCCGCTCAGCAAATCCCGAGTGGCGCGGAGCCGGGCCGAAGCGATGCTGCACAGCAGGCCCCGGATCAGCACCCTGGGTCAGCTTCCGGCCGACGAGCCGTTCGCGGCCAGCCGTGGAGGGCTGCCGCCCGTGATCACGCAGCGCATCTGCGAATACATTGAATCCCATCTGGAGCAGAAGATCGGGCTGGAAGCGCTGGCTGCCATGGCGGAGCTCTCCACTTATCATTTCGCCAGGGCGTTCCACCAATCGATGGGAATCCCGCCTCATGGTTACATTCTGAGCCGGCGGCTGGAGAAAGCTGGGCGTATGCTTCGCGAGACTCAGCTTCCGCTGTCAGAAATCGCGGTCGCGACCGGATTTTCCGACCAGAGCCATCTAGCACGGCATTTTCGGCGGCGGACGGGGATGTCGCCGCGGGTGGCGCGCTGGATGGAGCGCTAAGTTCCGTGACGCAAATAACTTAGTGAGGTGGCCAGGCCGCCGCGATACCCGTGTTTTCAGGTCCGGTTGGATAAAAACCTTTGGAGCAAGAATGTTCCGATTCCGGCAGCTTCATTCAAGATCCTCTATTCTTTTACCGGTAACATCGGCTCATGACTGTTCGACAACTTGCCACGGTAAAGCGATCCTTTACGATTCCCGAACCCCACTTACGGCCCGCGAGGACCGGCGCGTGCAGCTTTCCGTCGGCCTCCAATGGAGGGCTGCGGGGCCGGCATGAGGCTACGCCAAGTCGGGCGGTTTCGCCAGACGCGAACACGCCGGATCCGGCCCGCATTCGAATCCTCAGCGTCGACAACCATCCCCTGTTTCGCGAGGGGATCGCAAAGATTATCAAAGAGGAGCCGGACATCACGCTGATCTCGCAAGCATCCACCGGACAAGAGGCGATTCAGCGCTACCGGGAGCACCGGCCCGACATAACCCTCATGGAGATCTGGCTGCCGGACCTGGGCGGTATCGATGCCTTGCTCGCCATCCGAGCCGAGTTTCCCAGGGCGCGCGTCGTCATTCTCACCAGCTGTGACCACGACGTTGAGGTGCAGCGCGCGCTGGCGGCGGGGGCCAGCGGATACTTGCTGAAAGACACCCACCCCCGGGAGTTACTGCAGGAAATCCGAAAGGTGCATGCGGGCCGAAAAGCGATCCAGCCCCAATTGGCCGCCAAACTCGCTGAACACATTGGTGAGAACGACCTGACGGCCCGCGAGGGGGAAGTACTGGCCCTGGTCGCACGGGGAAACCGGAATCGCGATATCGGTGAGCGGCTGTGCATTTCCGAGGAAACCGTCAAGGCGCACCTGAAGCACATCCGCGAGAAGCTGGGAGCGAGGGATCGCACGGAGGCCACTGCGATCGCCGTGCGCCGCGGAATCATTCGGCTTTGAGCCGGGAAGCCACTCAGGCACGGCATGGGCGCCCAAGTGAACCGTCCGTCGCCAAACATCAAAACGGCTCATGCGGTCGATGGCGCCGAGGTCATCTAAAGCGACCTATAGACTTAGAGGCACTTCGTCGTACCATCCGACATCCCATGGCAACGTTGGTTCGAGTACCAAAACCCAAGCCCGGCGACTGGGTCATAGCAGAATCCCATGCACACGTCCTGGATCTCAAATGATTGTTGTGCCCCGGGAAGTCCTTCGATCTGATCGAGCAAATCCTTGATCTCAGGCGGCGGACTTGTTCCAGATTCGGTTGTAAACGCGAGCAGGCGCGAGTCCCGACCGCTCAGGGCAACATACCAGCCTTCAGCATTCCATGACTGCAGGGCTACTGGAGGCGGCGTCCGAAGTTTGCGCAGCGCGGCGTCGTGAGCAAGCAGGTTCGCTTGCTCGCGGATCATGGGCGGCATGACGCCGGACGTAGACCGGCTCCGAAACTGATACTGTAATAGCCTTCGATCGTACTGGCTCTCCCAAAACATTCCGTATCTGTAAAGGAAGGCGTTAGTCTCGTGCAACCGCAGGCCGCGTTTTTCCACGTGCAAAATACGCAGTTCCGGTGGCGCCGCGTCGACGATGGTTGGAAGCATCCAAGGCCGCGCGGAATGATAGAACCATAAGGCGAGCACGAGGACGGCGACGGCGATCGCTGGCCACGTGCGGCGGGACAAGGAGGAATTCCGCAGCCACAGTCTCGATGGAAGAAGGCGCAGGAAGGAGCATGTAACCGCAACCGCGATCAGCGCTACGGACAAGATTTTCAGCATAACGAACGGTCTGGCAAGGGGGCCTTCGAACTCGTCGGGACCGTTCAGATACGTCCACGCGCTAGGAAACCTCGACGACTCGGTCAGAACAAACCACGGCAGCGCAACAAGCCCGCCAATCGCTCCGAGGGTGTAGCCGAAAATGGGCCTGAAGAAGACCAGGCCAGAGGCACAAAGGAAGATGAGTGGGCTCGTGAGCACCATGACCGCTGTCCAATGCCCGGCGGTGACTGCGAGACGAGCCTCTAGAATAAGGATAGATGTGATGCTGAGCCCGGTGCAGAAAAAAACCGCTGCCGCGGACAGAACGGGGCTGACGCAGTGGGATTGCTGGAAACGGCCCATAACCCATTGGACACCGGAGACGCTGCGCACGATCAAAGGCTCCATGTTGCAAAACTGATCCACTGCCAGTGACTCATCTTGTTACAATGCTCATATAAGTTCGAAGTCCGGCCCGCCGGCGTACGCTTTCTTACTTAAACTACAGAATGTCAGTAACTTCCGAACAGTTTTCGCTTGGCTTTGGCCTTCACTTCGACGACCTCTACGCGCGCGAAGGCTTGAGCCGGGTGGACGCCGCTTTCCTCGAACGCCTGCGCGAGGGCGTTCCCCAACTCCACGCGCAACTTCTCAAGGAGCGCGCCAATCTCTCTGCTGGAACGCAGAAGGAGCGCTCCGAGCTGGTGATCGCGCTCGCCCCGCACGTCGAGGATTTTCTGGCCGAGCTTTTTGGAATTTCGAAAGAAGTGGAGGCGCTTCAAGCGCGGCACAACGCATTCGCCCCGTTCTTCGCCTTCAAACGCAAATTCATCCAGAAGCGGGCCATCAGCGGCGTGACCAAGGAACAGGCGGAGGGGATCGACGGCCCGGCGCTCCAACAAGCGCTCGAAAACCTCTTTGGCGAGCCGCTCACCGAGCACAGCTTCTTCACCCACGTGTCGCGCTGGCTCGACCAGGAGGCGGAACGAGCCGACGCGATTCAGACCGCATCGCGCTATGCCGCCTGGGCCGCGCTCTCCGAAGCCGGCCGCCACAAGCATCACGGCGACGTGCTCTTCAAAGTGGCGCACAAGCTCGATCCGATGCACCTGGTTCCCGTAAAGACCTCGGCCGAAGACGGGGTCGAGAAATTGAGCTTGCCCGAAACAAGCTGGCGCGCGCGCGAAGGCTTCCACCTCACCGACGCGGGGATGAATCTGGAAGCCGCGCTCGACCAGGCCCACTATTGCATCAAGTGCCACAACCAGGGCAAAGATAGCTGTTCATACGGACTAAAAGAGAAGACCAGCGGACTGAACGAGAAAACGGCCGACTTCAAGAAGTCGCCATTCGGTGTCACGCTGGCCGGGTGCCCGCTCGACGAAAAAATCTCCGAGATGAACACGGTGAAGCAGCAGGGCTACTCGCTGGGCGCGCTCGCGATCGTCACCATCGACAACCCCATGGCCGCCGGCACCGGCCATCGCATTTGCAATGACTGCATGAAGGCCTGCATTTTCCAAAAGCAGGACCCGGTGGACATCCCCCAAGTGGAAACGCGCACGCTCAAGGACGTGCTGGAGCTGCCCTGGGGCTTCGAGATTTACAGTCTGCTGACGCGCTGGAATCCCTTGAATTTCGCGCGGCCGCTGCCGCTCGCGCCCAGCGGATACAAAGTTCTGGTGGTGGGGCTGGGGCCCGCAGGATTTACGCTCGCGCACTATCTGATGAACGACGGCCACACGGTGGTGGGAATCGACGGGCTGAAGATCGAGCCGCTTCCCGAAGAAATCACCGGTGTCGACGCCCATGGCCGCCGCTCGCCATTCCGGCCGATTCGCGACATTCACGAAGTCTACGAATCCCTGAACGATCGCGTGATGGCCGGCTTCGGCGGCGTGGCCGAGTACGGCATCACGGTCCGCTGGGACAAAAATTTTCTGAAGATGATTCGCCTGCTGCTCGAACGCCGGCGCGAATTCACCATGTTCGGCGGCGTGCGTTTCGGCGGCGCCGTGACGATCGATAGCGCCTTTGCGATGGGCTTCGACCACGTCGCGCTGTGCGCGGGCGCCGGACGCCCCACCGTCATTCCGATGAAGAATGGCCTCGCGCGCGGCGTCCGCCAGGCGTCCGATTTCCTGATGGCCCTCCAACTCACCGGCGCGGCCAAGACCAATTCCGTGGCGAATCTGCAAATCCGCATGCCGATCGTGGTGATCGGCGGCGGCTTGACGGCCATCGATACGGCTACCGAATCGCTCGCCTATTACCTCGTGCAAGTGGAGAAATTCCTGAAGCGGTACGAAACCCTGGTTGTTGAAAAAGAAAAAGGCGAAGCCAACGTGCGCGCCGATTGGAGCGTCGAAGAGAACCAGACGGCCGATGAGTTCCTCTCACATGCGCGCGCGATTCGCGCCGAACGTGCCATAGCCGCGCGTGAAGGCCGCAAGCCGAATCTGATCGGGCTGCTCAACTCCTGGGGCGGCGTGACCATCGCCTACCGGCGGCGGATGATCGATTCCCCCAGCTACACGCTGAATCACGAAGAGGTTTGGAAGGCGCTTGAAGAAGGCATCCGCTTCGCCGAATGCCTGACTCCCGAAGCCGTGGAAGTGGACACTTTCGGGCACGCGGCGGCGTTGCACGTAAGCAAGGGCGCGTTCGATCCGGCCACCGGCAAAATCGCCGCCACCGGCGAGCGCCTGCGTTTGCCCGCGAAATCGATTCTGGTGGCAGCCGGCACGCAGCCCAACACCGTGCTCGGCCGCGAAGATCCGAATAACATCTTCCTCGACGGCAAATGGTTCCAGGCCGTGGATGAAACGGGCGAGCCGGTGAAGCCCGAGCGCGTGGCCAAACCCCACGCCTCGCGCGTGCTGACCTCGCTGCGCCCGGACGGCCGCGGCGTGAGCTTCTTCGGCGACTTGCATCCTTCCTACGCCGGCAACGTGGTGAAGGCCATGGCGAGCGCCAAGCAGGGCCATCCCGTCGTGAGCCGGTTGCTCGCTCGACGGCCGCCCGAGGCGCCTGCCCCCGATGCGCTGGTGGCGCGTTTGAATCGTGAACTGCGTGCCATGGTGAAGGACGTCATTCGGCTCACCCCCAACATTGTGGAAGTGCTGGTCGACGCACCCATGGCCGCGCGCGCCTTCGAGCCCGGCATGTTCTACCGCCTGCAGAACTATGAGACGCTGGCCACGCGCGTCAACGGAACCACGCTCGCGATGGAGGGCCTGGCGCTTACCGGCGCATCGGTGGATCGCGAGAAAGGCCTGCTTTCGACCATCGTGCTCGAGGTCGGCGGCTCATCGGACTTGTGCGCTCTGCTGCAGCCCGGCGAACCGGTGATCCTGATGGGCCCCACCGGCACGCCCACCGAAACGCCCGCGCGCGAAACCGTGCTGCTGGTGGGCGGCGGCTTGGGCAACGCCGTTCTGTTCTCCATCGGCCAGCAGCTTCGCGCCTCCGGATCGCGCACCATTTACTTCGCCGGTTACAAGAAGATGATCGACCGCTATAAGGTGGAAGAGATCGAGAAGGCCGCCGACGTCGTGGTTTGGTGCTGCGACGAAGCCCCGGGCTTCACGCCCAATCGCGTGCAGGACAAAGCCTTCGTGGGCAACATCGTCGACGCCATGGCCGCCTACGGCCGCGGCGATCTGGCCGAACCCGGCGTTCCCATGCCGGATGTTTCGGTGAACGAGCAGCCGGAGATTCCGTTAAGCTCCGTGGATCGCCTGGTGGTCATCGGCTCGGACGCCATGATGCACGCCGTGCAGCGCGCGCGTTACGGCGTGCTCGCGCCCTACCTCAAGCCCGGCCATAAGGCCATCGCCAGCATCAATTCTCCGATGCAGTGCATGATGAAGGAGATTTGTGCGCAGTGCCTCCAGCTCCACAAAGACCCCATCACGGGCGAAGAGACCGTGGTGTTCTCCTGCTTCAACCAGGACCAGCAAATGGATCGCGTGGATTTCGGAAACCTCCGCACGCGGCTTTCGCAGAACGGCGTCGAGGAGAAGCTGACTAAGCAGTGGATCGATCGCTGCCTCCGCCAGATCGGCGCGCGGGCGGAGCTGGTCGCGCGCTAACAGATGTATTCCGCTTTCATCCGCTGGTCATCGGAAGGCGAACCAGGAACGTTGTGCCCACTCCCATCTCTGTCTCGAAGGTGATGCTGCCTCCGTGCCTCTGCACCACCGAGTAGGCAATCGCTAAGCCCTGGCCAGTGCCTTTTCCGACCGGTTTGGTTGTGAAGAACGGATTGAAGATGTGTGGACGGACCGCTTCCGGAATTCCCGTTCCGGTGTCGCGGACGCGGATCTCGGCCCAGTTTCCCTCGCGCCGCGTGCAAACGGCAATGAGGCCCTTCGTTCCAGCCTTGGACCCCACGACATCCGCGATGGCATGCGCCGCGTTGACAATCAGATTCAGCACGACTTGGTTCAACTCGCCGGGAACGCACGGCACTGCGGGAAGATCCTTGTCGAAGGCCGTCTGCACCTCGGCGACATATTTCCATTCGTTGCGTGACACCAGCAGCGTATTTTCGACGGCATGGTTGATGTCGATGGGTGTTTTTGTCGCCGCGCCGAAATGCGAAAATTCCTTCATCGCACTGACGATCCGCGACACTTGACGGATCCCTTCGCCCGACTGCTGCAACGCCCTCGGGACTTCGTCGCGCAAATAGTCCAGGTCCACCTGGGAAGCCAGGGTTTCGCAGCGGGCGGCCATTTCACTCGCTTCCTCACCGTTGCGGATCGCAACCAAGAGCTGCTGATAGGCCTGGAGGACCGTATTGCCGCCATCGAAGCTCTCCTCCAGGAATCGCAGGTTGTCGCCCACATATTGGATGGGCGTGTTGATCTCGTGTGCGATCCCCGCCGCCAACTGTCCGATCGACTCCAGCCTCTGCGCCTGCGCCAATTGCGACTCCAACTGCTTACGCTCGCTGATGTCCATGACAAGATACACCGCGCCGTTCCGTGCTCCAGCGGCGTTGTGCAGCGGGGCTCCCGCCAGATTCACCGTCATGGGTTGGCCGTCTTTGGTGAGACAGACGAATTCCAGGCCCATTACACCGCCCTCGGTCAGAATGCGTTGGTGGACGCGCGCCACTTCATCCGGTGGATTGTTGGGCAGGACAACAGGCAGTTGTTTGCCGAGCACCTCTTCCTTGCTCCAGCCATGCATACGCTCCGCAGCCGGGTTCCACATGGTGACTCGTCCTTCCAGGTCCATGGTCACAACAGCGAGTGGGGAACATTGAATCACCGCTTCGAGGGTGGAGTTGGTTTGTTTCAACTCGGCTTGTGTGAGTTCAATTTCGCGGGCGGCGCGGGTGATTTCGAACGACTGCGCGATCCTGCTTTTAACGAATCCGAAGGTTAGGCCGGTCAGCGACAGCCCGAACAGAAGTACCAGCAGCGAACTGGCCGATCGCCGAGTGGCGCCGAACCCGGAGCCGGGCGTGGCAAGCAAAAGCCAGGTTCGTCCTCCCACCGCGATAGTCGTCTCCGCATGCCAGCCTCGGCTAAGGCGGGCGGGGGACGTAACCGGGTTCCGGGGGTACAGTTGCTGGTCCGATTCCGGCGCCGAGGAGTCGAAAATGTGTATGTCCACCAAGGATGCCGAATCCATTTCCCGGTAGTTCGCGGCTACCAGGTCTCCAATTCGAACTACGCTCAGCCCAAACCCCGTCAGGCCCTGCCGCCTGGCCTGGACTGTCGGCGGGTGGGGAAGGCTGTACACAGGAGCAAAAAGCAGGGTTCCCCATTGGTCGCCCTTTTCTTGGACCAGCCTCACACGCGCGGTTGCCGTGAGAAGCCCGCCGTCTCGCGCCGACTGCATGGCCGCCAAGCGGACACGATTCGACGCCAGGTCGTATCCCAGCGCCCGTTCATTGCCCTGAATCGGCTCCAAATAAAATACGGGGAAGTATTCATTCCGCCGTCCCGCCACGGCCAGCGCCCCGTCGCTGCGCTGCTCTCGCAAGCGGAAATCGCGCAGTCCATCGTCCTGAGCCAATTGCTCCAGCCGGGCGCGGTTCTGCCGTCTGACGCGAGGAATCCATTCCAAGGCCTGCAAATAGCAATGCCGCTCAAACGCCGGCGCCACCAGCGTGGCGAAGGCTTGGCGCTCGGTGCCGTCGTCTCCTACGGCGGCAAAATGGCTGGCCATGAGCGCGGTTATGTCCAGCGCACCATCGATGTTGGTGCGCACCGCGCTCAGCCGCTGCCCCGCGATTTGTAGAAACTGGGCCTCGGCTCGGAGATGTTCCAGACGCTGCATGGCGACGAAAATCGATACCGACGCCGTGACCCCCAGGGCCACGACAATCGTCAAAAGTCGCCTGGATCTTCCACCCGACGCGGCGTCAATGCTCGAAACCGGCACGGCCTCTCTGGTTTTCCTACATTGTTTATCGGCCGCCCCCGGTCAGTTTTGAACCGCGTCACCCGTGCCCCAACACGGCTTAGAGAATCCG
>JASIGB010000602.1:0-5728 GCA_030045355.1 Bryobacteraceae bacterium | reverse complement strand
TCAACATTTTCAATCGGACCTTGATGCCCAGTCCAAGTACTTCTTTCCTCCCGCCGACCAGAGGCGCCGGCAACGGCACCATCTACACCAGCGGCTTCGGAACGATCGACGCCTACTCGCCACCCGGTTCGTACTTCAATGGCGCGAACGCCACGCCGGCTTGCAGCCAATGTCTCACCGGCCGCACTGGCACGCTGATCGCGCGCTTCCAGTTCTGATGTACTGATGATGTAGTGTTCTGGAAGCTATCAGCCGCCTTCGCCATAACGCTCGGCTTGCTCGCGGCAAGCCGGGCGTTTGCACCTTATAGCAGCATCCAGCCTCTCCTGGGTCAGGGCCCGCCGGAAGTTCGGGACGCCAACGAATCCTCTTGGCTCACCTGGGCGCGCCAACAAGATCAATCCATCCGCGCTCGCCTTCAGCAGGGCGACCTGGACTCGATGGTCAATCTTCTGCTCTACGGCACTTCCTTCACCACCCAGCCGCGCATCAGCATGCAGGGTGAAGGCATCGCCCAAGCCTCCAAATCCGGCGTGCTCCGCGCCCGCGTGGACGATCTCGTAGACGGCCTGCGCAGCCCCGGGCAGAACGAGCGCCTCCAGTTTCTCGATCGCGTTCTGCGGACGCAAGGCATCGATGCATCCGCCGATCCCCGCAAAACCGGCGCGTTCATCCTGCGCAATCTCCAGCGCGTCGTTCAAGAAAGGATCGCGCTCGCCCGCACCCCCACGGCCAAGCAACCAGACCCTTCCTCGCCGCTCGACCGCTCTTCGCTTTTTGAAAACCGCGGCCTCTCGCTCGACACCGGCATCATCCCCGATTTCACGATCGAAGAAACGCTGCGCGACCTGAGATCTCGCGGCGTTCTGCGCGAAGGTCAAATCTCCCGCGCCGCCGTCATCGGCCCCGGCCTCGATTTCATTGACAAAAACGAAGGCACGGCCTTCGACTATTACCCCGAACAAACCCTCCAGCCCTTCGCCCTGTACGATTCGCTGCTCCGTCTCGGCATCGCAAAATCCGACGCTCTCTCGCTCACCATCCTCGACATCAGCCCGCAAGTGATGGAGCACATCCAGCACGCCCGCGAGCGCGCCGCCAAAGGCTCCGGCTATACGATTCAATTGACGCGCGATGTCGCGCGCCCCTGGCCCGATGCACTCACGACTTATTGGAAATCCTTCGGCGATCGCGTCGCGAAGCCCGTCGCTCCCATCCGGCCCCCGGGCATCCTCCAAGATCTGGAAACGCGGGCCGTCGAAATCCGTCCCGGCGTGGTGCTTGCCTGTGAGCCCGCCGATCTGGACATCATCGTCCAGCGCCTCAACCTGCCCGCGGCCGATCGCTTCGACTTGATCGTCGCCACCAACATCTTCGTTTACTACGACCCCTTCGAGCAGTCTCTCGCGCTCGAAAACTCGGGCGCCATGCTGAAGCCCGGCGGCCTGCTGCTCACCAACGACCGTCTTCCCACTCGCCCCAGCGGCTCCATGCAGCTCGCCGGCGTCACCACGATTCCCGCCACCAGCCAGGCGATGGCCTGGTACCGCAAGCAGTAAGAGCGCTCCTGCCTGAGATCGCCTCACTTGCCCAAAAGCATCGTCACCGATCCCGCCGCTCCGCTTACATGATCCTGAACCACGACACGAAGCATCTGCGCACCCTTTGGCGCCGCGATCGATGCCTTGACGGTTACGCCTTGCTGCAGGAACTCCGCCAACTGGTCTCCGGGAACATCGAGCTGGATGCTCTGCCTTCGAACTTCCCCCGATCCCTGCAAGTAAAACGAAACGTCGATGCCCCCCACGCGCCGCGCATTGGCGGACTCCAAGGACAATTGATGCGCATCCACGTTGACCTTCACCAGAACAAATCCCGGCTGCGCCGGATCGGCGTGCTGTTCCGCCACCAACTGCACTTCGGTCGCGTCCAGAGGTTCGCGAACCAGGTCCATCAGGCCCGGACGCACGCTGGCCTGGTCCACTGACCGGGCCGCGAAATAATTCTCCCGGTAACGCAGGCTGATGCCACGCGGTTTCGTTTGGACTTTGATGCTGTGCCAGATCCCGTCAGGTTCTTCCTCGGGATAGAATCCCAGCGTGTAAGTGAGCGCGCCGTCGTCGATCGCGGCTTGAATCAGATCCTCGATTCCGTTGTCGTTTTCAAAAATCAGTCCTCCCGTGAGGTGCGCAACGAAGGACATCGTCTCCGTTCCCGGAAGAAAACCGCCTCCCTGAGGCACAAACAGCGGTGGCGGCGCCGTCCCCTTGAATTCGGCGCTCGAAATTGGGGTCATCCCCGCGAGAGCGCCCACGAGTCCGCGAGGATCCACCGCATACAGCGCCGCATTGACTTCATTCAGCGCGCGCGCTGCCTTCTCCATATCCGTCCGCAAATCGACGCCCAGCTTTGGATTGAAGAGCTCGAAACCAGTGCTGATCCAGACCAGCGTCTTCCGTCCCGGAACATTGGCCAAATGGCGCGCGATCGCTTCCAGCGCTGCTCGGGTCGCTGTCCCGCTGTCCATCATGCGCGTCGCAGTGTACTCTCGTGCGGCGTGTTCGGTCATGCCTCCAGTATCATTATCCGGTTGATCTTTGCCTCCGGATTTCAATCGCTTCGCGGCCCGGCGCAACAGCGCCTCATCTTCGGTGAGTTCTTGCACCACTCGAAGTGACCCGTTTCCGCCCAGAACGTAAATGCCGACACGGCCCCGCTTGTGCTGGAATTGCACAAATTTCCCGATTCGTTCAATCGCAAAAACCTGGAGATCCGGGGGTGTGTTCTTTTGATCGATCAGCAGAACTGTAGCGCTTTCCGGCGTCTCTCCATCGTCCTCGATGCGGTTGGAGACCGCTCCGGGAGCGAGCGGCGCGAGGCTCGCTTCTTTTCGCGGGCCAGCGGTCACGGAAAAAAGCGCGATCTTTTGTGGTCTGCCGTTGTCCAGCAGGACGAAGTCGTCTTTCGTCAACCCGGCCGCCGGGTGTCCGCCCTTCTTGGCCACCACGTCCACTTCGATCAGCCGCACGCCCGTCCGGAACGTCGGCGCCGGCTCCCCATCCGATTCCGTGGCTTGCGGCGCCGCACGATGCGGCGTCGCGAAGGACCAGATTAAAAGCAGCCCCCAAATCGCTTTACGCATTTAGCCCCCATTGCGAGCGCCCGAACCGTCTGAATCTCGTTTAATTTTATACGAATTTTTTGGCCGTTGACCCCGCTGCCCCTGGAAACGTTCAGGCGAAAAGCCGCTGCTGAAAGGAAGCGAGGTGATCGCGTTTTCATTCACCGGAGAGAGCTGCTACGTCTTGAGTAAGTAGCAGCCTTTACCCAGATCCACCCAGCTTTGCAGGCCAACAGCCGATGGCCAACGGCGCGCGGCGCCAAGCGCCAAGCCACAACGCCCGCATGTTAGGATGAAAAGTTGTCAGGCTCCGGGCTTCGTGCAACGGATGGCTGTGAACCCCGCCAGGTCCGGAAGGAAGCAACGGTAATAGTTTAATCCGTGTGCCGCGGATCACCCGGGGTCTGGCATAATCCGCTCACGCCCCATCCATGTATCAGGTTATCGCCAGAAAATACAGGCCGCAAACGTTTGCGGAGCTGATCGGCCAGGAGCACGTTCGCACCACGCTCGAAAACGCGATCGCGCAGGGCCGCATCGCGCACGGCTACATTTTCTCCGGCCAGCGCGGGACCGGGAAGACAACGGTCGCGCGCATCCTGGCCCGCTGCCTGAACTGCATCAATGGACCCACCGCTTCGCCCTGCGGCATCTGCGCCAGTTGCCTGGAAATCGCGGCCGGCAATTCGCCCGACGTCATCGAAATCGACGCCGCCTCCAATCGCGGCATTAACGAAATGCGCGAGCTGCGCGAAAACGTCCGCTACCGCCCCGCGCGCGACCGCTACAAGGTCTTCATCGTCGACGAAGCGCACCAGATCACCAGCGAAGCCTTCAACGCGCTGCTAAAAACGCTCGAGGAACCTCCCGAGTGGGCCGTCTTCATCCTCTGCACCACTGAAGTTCACAAAATCCCCACCACCATCGCCTCGCGCTGCCAACAGTTCAGCTTCCGTTCGGTGGATTTCGCCGAGGTGGTCAAGCGCATGGAAGAGATCTGCGCGGCCGAAGGCATCCAAGCCTCGCCCGAGGTGTTGAGCGTGCTGGCGCAGGCCGGCGAAGGTAGCGTGCGCGATTCGCTTTCGGCGCTCGATCAGTCCATCGCCTGCTGCGGCGAGAAGCTGGACGCGGCCGAGGTGCGCTCCATGCTCGGTATGTTCTCGCTCGATTCGCTCGGCGAAGTCACCGATGCGCTGGCCGCGGAAGACTCGCGCAAGATGCTCGACCTCGTCATGGAACTGGAGCGTAACGGCCGCAGCCTGCAACATTTCTGTCGCGAGCTCGCGCGTTATTTCCGCAATCTCCTGGTGGCGAAAATCGCGGGCGCGAACACACGGCTGATCGCGGCCTCCGAGCACGAGCAACAGCGCTTGGCCGAAATCGCCCAGCGTTTTTCCGAAGACGATCTCACGCGCTATCTGAATCTCACGCTCGACCTGTTCAAGGAGATGCAATTCTCCTTGCAGCCCCGCCTGCATCTCGAAATCGGCCTGCTGCGCCTGGTCCAGGCCGGCAAACTGGCGCCCATCGAAGAGGCCCTGGCCGATCTCGGCAGTCCCGACGCGCCGCCGGCTCCCTCACGGAGGCCTACACCACCGCCGCCAACTCGATCCGCCGCACCCCCAGCCCCCGATCCCCGGCCCCCAGTCCCGGCGAGCGAGCCGCCTGCGGCAAGCGCGGCCTCCCCGCCGTCGGGTCCGTGGAAGGATCGTCTACACGCAGCGGCAACCGAACTCGAGATGCCAACCACCGCGGACGCCGTCGAACATTCCCAAATTACCGAGTCTAGCGGCAAACTGACATTCGTGACCCCGGAAGACTACCGGCTCTACATGAATGAAAAGGATATCCTGAAGATCGTGCAGAAAGCCGCCGGACGAAGCATGCGTTTCGAGGTCGCGTTCGGCACTCCGGACGCCGCGTCCGCGCCGCTCGCCAAAAAACCGGACGATGTCTCCGAGCGCGCGCTCGCACACCCGGACGTCCAGCGCTTCCGCGAGCTCTTTCCCGATTCCCAGGTCCGCGCGGTGCGGAATTTGAAAGAATAAGGCAGGTCATATGAAATTACCCGGAAACATGCAGGCCATGATGCAAAAGGCCGAGCAGATGCAGAAGAAAATGCAGGAGGAGATCGCCCTCATTCGCGTGGAAGCCTCGGCCGGCGGCGGCATGGTGACGGTGCACATGGACGGCAAGAAGAACGTCACCGCGGTCAAGATCGATCCCGAAGTGGCCGGCGACGTCGAGATGCTCCAGGACATGGTGATGGCCGCCTTCAACGAGGCCTCCAAGAAAGTCGACGAAGCCTCGCAGGAAAAGATGAGCGGCATGCTCTCCGGGCTCGGCCTTCCGCCGGGCATGTTCTAATCGCGAGACCGGATGCCCGATTTCGCCGAACCGCTCGCGCGCCTCATCCAGGAGTTCAAGCGCCTGCCCGGCATCGGGCAGAAGTCGGCGCAACGCCTCGCCTTTCACGTGCTGCGCAGCGAGCGCGAGAACGCCGAGCGCCTGTCGCAGGCCTTACTCGACGTCAAAGACAAGCTCGGCATCTGCGCGGTCTGCAACAACATCAGCGACGCTGAGCTGTGCAATTTCTGCCGCGACCCG
>JASIGB010000057.1:0-5163 GCA_030045355.1 Bryobacteraceae bacterium | reverse complement strand
ATACTTCTAGAAGCGATTGCCTCAAATTCCATTCATCGCCGCTTTCGCTCAAGTTTCGCCAAAAGCGCCAAAAAAATCACCGCGCCCCACTCGCCCTCCTCCACCCCCAAAGGTGCCAGTAGGCCAACCGCCAACCGCCCTCCCGGTGGATGTAAAATGGTCCCCGGCACCCACCATGACCACCAAACTGAACCGTCGCTCCTTCGTTACCGGCGCCGCGCTCGGCGCGTCCAGCCTCCTCGGCGGAGCCTTCAGCAAAGCCATCGCCGCCCCAGCCGGAGCAAAAGACAAAGACACTTCCGCTCCCGGCCCCGTCGCCAACACCACCTCGGGCAAGATTCGCGGCGCCCTGCGATCGAACAAGGTCCTCGCCTTCCGCGGCATTCCCTACGGCGCGCCTACCGGCGGCGCCAATCGCTTCATGCCGCCGCAAAAACCCGAATCCTGGACCGGCATCAAGGAAACCATCGAGTGGGGCCCCGAAGCGCCGCAAGGCCCGCACACCGAGATCCCCGAAGTGGCCGCCACCATCCCCAAAACGGGCATGAGTGAGGACTGCCTCCATCTCAACGTCTGGACCAACGCGCTGGGTGCACAAGGCGACGCCCGCAAGCGCCCCGTCATGGTTTGGCTACACGGCGGCGGCTTCACCAGCGGCAACGGCAGCTACAGCATGTACGACGGCGGCAACATGGCCCACAGGCACGACGTGGTCACGGTCACCGTGAATCACCGCCTCAATTCGTTCGGCTTTTTGTATCTCGCCGAAATCGGTGGAGCGCAATACGCCAATGCGAGCAACGCCGGCATGCTCGATATCGTCGCCGCTCTCGAATGGGTGCGCGACAACATCGCCAACTTCGGCGGCGATCCGAACAACGTGACCATCTTCGGCCAATCCGGCGGCGGCGGCAAAGTCAGCACGCTGCTCGCCATGCCGCCCGCCAAGGGCCTGTTCCATCGCGCCATCATCCAGAGTGGCGCAAATGTGAACGGCGTCCCCGCGGCTGCGGCCACTAAAGCCGCGCGCACGCTCATGGACAAGCTCAACGCCAAAACCGTCGCCGACCTCCAGCAGGTTCCCATGGAGCAACTGATCGCCGCCACGCTCTCCACGCGCGGTCTGCCGCTCGCGCCCGTGGTGGACGGAAAGACGCTACCCGGCGATCCTTTCGATCCCACCGCGCCTGCCATCTCGGCCGATATCCCGTTGCTCATCGGCAGCACCGAATTCGAGGTGAATTTCTTCCCCAACACCAAGCTCGATCCCATCGACGACGCCGAGCTCCACGATGCCGTGAAGCGCACCACGCGCGCCGACGACGCCGAAGTGGACAAGCTGATCGAGCTTTATCGCAAGGGGCGGCCCAAGGCTACCGACATCGACCTATCGCAGATCATCGCCTCCGACGCCTTCCGCGCGCGCGTCGTCTTGGAAGGCGAGCGCAAGTCCGAGCAGCCCGCGCCCGTCTACATGTACTACTTCACCTGGAAAACGCCCGTGCACGACGGCAAGCTGAAAGCCTTTCACACGCTTGAAATTCCGTTCGTGCTCGACAACGTCGATGAAGCCACGTCGATGACCGGCTCGGGCGCCGACCGCTATCCGCTCCAGGACAAAATGAGCGGCGCCTGGGCCGCCTTCGCGCGCAGTGGCAATCCCAATCACAAAGGGCTTCCGAACTGGCCCGCGTTCAAGACCGATAAGCGCGCCACCATGATCTTCAACAACGAGTGCAAGGTGATGGACGATCCTCACGGCGCCGAGCGCGTCGCACTGGCCGCGCTGCATCCTCCCGCGTTCGGGACCGCGCCGCCACGGGGATAACGGCTCTAGCAGATCACGGTGATCTCGCCGAATCCCTCGTCAAGGGATGGCGCGATCATCTGCCCGGCCATTTTCCGGATGGCTTCTTCCGGAACTATGCGGTCCCGCGCTCCATTGCGCGCGATGCAAATTTCGACTGGCACGTCGAAAAACAGAGCATCCAAGCGGCAGCCGTAGCGTTGCGCTAGCAGGATGTATGGCGCGCGTTCCCAGGGTTGCAAGTGCGTCGCGTCCACATAAGTAACCAGACGCCCGGCGGCGATGCGCTGCCGGACCAAGTAACGAATCACCCGGAAAATCCGCGCGTTCATCGTCTGATCGTGCGGATTGTCGGCGATCAGGCGCCGCACTTCGTCGGAAGAAATCGCGTTCACGCCCAGCCGCGCAAGGTAGGTCGATTTGCCCGATCCCGGCAACCCAACCGTGATAATGAGTCGCACCGAGAGATGTCACTACACCATATAGCGGCCGGATTCGATCAGACGTTTCGCGATACGCCGCCGTGCCGCGATCGCATTCACCGGCTCAAACTTAGTGAAGCGCTTCAGCACCGCGAGATTCGTCCGTAGAGTGTCGCCTTCCGATGCAGCGGCCAACACGTTCCGCGCCGCGCTCTCGATCGTCTCCATGGCTTCGCACAGAAACACATCGCAAATATCCGCCGCCGGCATTTTCTGCGCCCGCAAATACACCGATTCCATCGCGAACGCATTCATCGCGATATCGGTCATTGAAGCCAGCACTTCCTGCAGCTCTTCAAGCGCGGCGCCGAACTTCTGGTACGCGACTCCGATCACGAACAGCGCGGTTTTCTTCGCGTTTTCCACCAGCCGCACATTTTCATTCGAACCGGTAGTCAACGTTGGCCCGCTCAGAATCTCGGCCTGCAACTTCTTGACGGCTTCCACCAGCGGCAGTTGTCCGCGCTGCGCACGCTTCAGCAGCATTCCCGTCGCCAGCAGACGATTGATTTCGTTTGTTCCCTCGAAAATACGATTGATGCGCGAGTCGCGATACGCCCGCTCCACGATATAGTCCTGATGGAAACCATAGCCGCCGTGGATCTGGACTCCTTCATCGGTCACATAATCGAGCATCTCCGAGGCGAAGATCTTGATGTACGAGCACTCCGCGGCGAACTCTTCCACGGCTTTCAATTCGCCCTGCTCCGCGAGCTCACCGTCGATCAGGCCGACCACGCGATACGTGGCCGACTCGGTGGCGAAGATCCGGATGGCCATTTCGGCCAGTTTGTGCTGGATCATGCCGAATTCGGCGATCGGCTTGCCGAACGCGATGCGCTCCCGCGCGTACTTCAGCGAAACGCGCAGCACTTCCTTCGCGCCCCCGCAGGCGAAGGCACCCAGCTTCAGTCGGCCGATATTCAAAATGTTGAACGCGATGATGTGGCCGCGGCCGGTTTCGCCCAAAACATTTTCCACCGGCACCGGAACATTATCCAGATAGATGGCCGTCGTCGAGCTGCCCTTGATGCCCATCTTCTTTTCCTCGGCGCCGGAAGAAAGACCCGGAAACTTGCGCTCCACCAGAAACGCTGTAAACTTTTCGCCATCCACTTTGGCGAAGATGGTGAACAGATCGGCCGCGCCCCCGTTCGTGATCCACATTTTTTGCCCGTTCAAAATGTAATGCTTGCCGTCCGGGCTCAAGTCCGCGCGCGTGCGGATGCCCAAGGCGTCCGATCCGGCCTGCGGTTCGCTCAGCGCGTAAGCGGCGACGAGCTCAGCGCTGGCCACGCGCCGAAGATAGCGCTGCTTCTGCTCTTCGGTGCCGAACAGCAACAACGGCAGCGCGCCGATCCCGGTTTGCCCGCCATGCCAGGCCGCGTACGAGCCGTCTTTGGCGATTCCCTCCGCCACCAGCATGGCCGAGGTGAGATCCATCTCCATGCCGCCGTACATTTCAGGAATATGAACCGAAGTAAGGCCGAGTTCGCCCGCCTTGCGCAGCACCCTGACGGCGACGCCCGGCTCCTGATGCTGGATCGCTTCGACATGTGGCGCGATCTCCTTGATCCAGAATTCCTCGGTGGTGCGCGCGATGGCGCGATGCTCGTCGGTAAAGTCCTCCGGCGAAAAAACGTCTTCAGGCGCGGACTGCTCGATCAGAAACGAGCCGCCTTTATGCCTGGTGCGCGAGATTGTCGAGGATGCCATCGGAATGATTCCTGATCAGATTTTCAAAGATGCCGGCGGCGCCTTGCCCTCCGCCGACGCACATGGTGACCATGCCGTATTGCGAGCCCTTGCGCTGCATTTCGCGCAGCAAGGTAGCCGTGAGCTTCGCGCCCGTGCAGCCGAGCGGATGGCCCAGCGCGATCGCGCCCCCGTTGGGATTGACGCGATCGAGATCCAGGCCCGCTTTGCGGATCACCGCCAGAGCCTGCACGGCGAACGCTTCGTTCAACTCGATGACGCCAATATCTTCCTTTTTCAATCCCGCCTGCGCCAGCGCCTTGGGAATCGCGACCACCGGTCCGATACCCATGATTTCCGGCGGTACGCCCGCCACGGCAAAGCTCACGAAGCGCGCCATCGGTTTCAAGCCGAGCTCTTCAGCTTTGTCCGCGGACATCACGATCGCCGCCGCCGCACCGTCACTGGTTTGCGACGAATTGCCCGCCGTCACCGTCCCGTCGGATTGAAACACGGGCTTCAGCTTCGCCAGCGCTTCGACCGACGTGTCGCTGCGCGGGCCTTCGTCCTTGGTGAACATCGCGCTCGCATGCCGCGGCGCGCCGTTTTCAAGCACAGTGGATTCGAGCGGCACCGGAACGATTTCGTCATCGAACTTGCCTTCCGCCTGCGCGCGCAGCGCGTTGTGGTGGCTGCGATAGGCGAACTGGTCCGCGTCCTCACGCGTGACGCCGTATTTTCTTTGCACCTGCTCGGCGGTCAATCCCATGCCCATGTAGACCTGCGGATGATGGTCCACCAACCACGGATTCGGCGCGAATTTGTTGCCGGTCATCGGAAGCATGCTGAGCGATTCGGCCCCGCCCGCAATGATCGTCTGGGCCTCGCCGGAGCGGATGCGGTCGGCGGCCATGGCGATGGCCTGCAGTCCCGAGGAACAAAAGCGATTGATGGTCATGCCCGGCACCGAGTCCGGAAGACCGGCGCGCAGCGCGGCCACGCGGCCCATATTCATTCCGGATTCCGACTCCGGCAGCGCGCAGCCCAGGATCACGTCGTCGACGTCTTCCGGCGCGATGGCCGGATATTTTTCGAGCAATCGCCGGATGACGAGCGCGGCCAGATCGTCGGGACGCGTGTTGCGCAGGCTCCCACGCGGCGCCTTGCCGACGGGAGTCC
>JASIGB010000601.1:0-7400 GCA_030045355.1 Bryobacteraceae bacterium | reverse complement strand
AGCCGGCTGATGCCCTTCCCCAATACACAGACGCCTTTGGGAATGCCCGTAGAACCCGAGGTAAACATGACGTATGCCAGATCGTCGCCGCTGGTCTCGAGCGCCGGATTGTGGTCCGGACTCCTCTCCAGCGCCTCCTGATCGCGATCCATGCAGAGCACAGGCAGGGAATTTTCGGCCAACTTTTCCAATTCCTTCTGGTGGGTGATCAAGGCTCCCAATTCGGTATCCGCGATCATGAACGCCAGCCGATCGCGAGGATAGTCGGTGTCCAGCGGAACGTAAGCGGCGCCAGATTTCACCACACCCACTACCGCAACGATCATGTCCAGGCAACGCTCCATGCAAATGCCGACGCGGTTTTCCCGTCCTATGCCCGCGGAGCGTAGATGGTTCGCGACCCGGTTCGCCCGCCGATTCAGCTCCGCGTAAGTCAACGTGGTGTCTCCGTAGGCAACAGCCGGAGCGTTGGGGTGCGCGGCTACTTGATCTTCGAAGATAGACCCGAGCCCGCGATCGCGCGGGAAATCGGTTTCGGTGGCGTTCCAGTCCACGAGGATCTGCCGCTGTTCCCGCGGAGTCAGGACAGGCAGTTCCGAAATATGATGGTTCGGATGCGCGACAATCCCATGCAAAAGCGAAGTATATTGCGTCGCCATGCGAGCGACGGTCGATAAATCGAAGATGTCGGTATTGAATTCGATTCCCCCGGCGACGCCCTCGGGGGTCTCCCAGAGAGTGACATTGAGGTCGAACTTCGCGGTGCCAGTCTGGATATTTACCGCCCCGCCGCCCGAAGACGCACTGCTCGACGCCGAGGAGGCCGCTTTGGAGGCGGTTTCCGGAGAACTACTGGAACTGGCCCCAGTGGGAGCGCTCATGAGTTGAAAAATCACCTGGAATAGCGGATTCCGGCTCAGGTCGCGATCGGAGTGCAACTCCTCCACCAGAATCTCGAAGGGCAGATCCTGATTGGCGTATGCTTCGAGCGCAGTCTCCCGTACTCGAACGAGGAGCGCCTCAAACGTCGGGTCGCCGCGGAAATCGGCGCGCATGATCAGGGAGTTGACAAAGAAGCCGATCAAGCCTTCAATCTCGCTGCGGTTGCGATTTGCGACCGGAGAACCGACCACGATGTCGTCCTGGCCCGTGTAATGGTGCAACAACGATTGAAAGCCCGCGAGCATAGTCATGAACAGAGTGGCGTCATGCTCGCTGGAGAGCCGCTTGAGCGAGGCAATCAAGCTGGACGGAAATTGCAGCGGAAAATAGGATCCGCGAAAAGTCGGCATCACTGGACGCGGCCGGTCCGCGTGGATGTCCAGGTTGGGAATATCCTTCAGTTGGCGGCGCCAATACGACAATTGATTCTCGAGAACGGCGCCCTTGAGCCAGCCCCTTTGCCACACCGCGAAGTCCGCATACTGAATGGGTAATTCCGGCAACGTCGACGGCTGCCCAGCCGCGAAGCTCATGTAAAGTGCGCCCAACTCCTGTAACAGGATTCCCATGGACCACCCGTCGGAGACGATATGATGCATCGAGAGCAGGAGCAGGTGATACTGTGCGGTCAGGCGCAGCAGACTGCAGCGGATCAGCGGTCCGGCTGCCAGATCGAAAGGCTTGCGCGCTTCTTCCGTCGCCAGACGAAGCGCTTCGGCGTCTCGGGTCGCAGCGGGCATGGACGTCAGGTCGATCAACGGCATTGCCAAATCCAGAGCAGGCGCGATGACCTGAACCGGCTTGCCTTCCAGGGAGGTAAACGTCGTTCGCAGCGCCTCATGCCGTCTGACGATTTCGTTCAAGCAGCGGCGCAAGATATCCACGTTCACGGCGAATTGAATCGGCAGAGGCGAGAATATGTTGTAGAACGGGTTGCCGGGCACCAACTGGTCGAGAAACCAGAGTCGTTGTTGAGCGAAAGAAAGCTCGGGCGCGCCCCCTTCCGGTCTCTTGGGAATGCTGGGCGGGGCGGTCGACAGTCCTTTGAGCCGTTGCTCCAGCAGCTTCTTTTTCTCGGGTGAAAGAGCCGCCATGCGGCTCGCTGTGGTGCTCATTAGCGCCCTTCCTTAGCGAGGCTCTCAGCCTCGGGTTCGTCCAGTCCGGCAATCTCATTCACCAGGACCCGCTCTACCTCCGCCGCCAATTCCCCGACGGTCGATGCCCGAAACAGAGAGGGCAGCGGCAAATCGATCTGAAACGTCTTGTTGACGCGCGAAAGCAACTTGGTGGCTAGTAAAGAGTGGCCGCCGAGGCGGAAGAAATCGGACCAAATCCCAGGCTCCGGGATCCCGAGCACTTCTTGGTACAGACCAGCTAGGGTTTTCTCCACCGGAGTTCGCGGCGCGACATACACCTCCTCATCCAGCCGCTGTGGATTGGCGGCCAACGCCGCGCGATCCAGCTTTCCGTTGGCATTGCGCGGCAGAGCGTCCACCCAGGTGATCGACGCAGGCGCCATGTAGCTCGGCAGCCGGCGCCGCAAGAATGCGGTCAATTCGCTGCTTGGCACGCGTTCGCCCCCGGCCACGGCCCAAACTGCCAGCCGCGTATCGTCCTCCAAGTTCCACGTGAACGCCGCGCACTCGGCGACCGAGGGGTGAGCCAGTAGCGCGCTTTCGATTTCTCCCAGTTCGATGCGATAGCCGCGCACCTTGACCTGATTGTCGGCTCTTCCGAGGAAGACGATGTTGCCGTCGTTGCGGTATTTGGCCATATCGCCGCTGCGATACAGCCTCGATGCCCCTTCCTGGAATGGATCCGGAATGAAGCGCTCCCCGGTGAGATCCGGACGATTCCAATATCCATGCGCTACGCCCGGGCCGCCAATCCACATTTCACCTGGAACTCCGATCGGAACAGGCCGGCCGAGGCGATCCACAATGTAAATCCGCGCCCCAGGGATGGGGCGTCCGATAGGAACGATGGTCTTATCTTCCGGACCACAACGATGAACTGTAGACCAGACCGTAGCCTCGGTGGGTCCGTACTCGTTGTACAGAGGGACGTCCGGCAAACGTTCGAAGTGATAAGCGACCAGCGTGGGGGGACACCGCTCACCAGCGACGATAGCGGTTTTGAGCCGCAGTGCGGAGACTTCAAACCAGTCCAGCAGACGGGCATAAAGCGAAGGGACGGCCAGAAGATGCGTGATGTTCTGGCGCTCGATCCGCAAGGCTAGCTCTGGAATATCTTCCATTTCCTCGTTGGTGGCGATTTCCAGACATCCACCGCTGCACAGGGTCCAGAAAATGCCGGCCACCGAACTGTCGAAGGAGAATGGAGAAAGGAGCAAGTAGCGTTCCACCGGGTCGGCGTAGTATTGTAGGCGCGCCCAAGTCGAGTAAACGAGGCTACGGTGAGGTACGCACACTCCTTTTGGCGTTCCGGTTGAGCCGGAGGTGTAGAGAATGTAGGCCGTCTCAGCCGGAGCGGGATCGGCGGACGCGCGCAGCACTTTCACTCCATCCGGGGTTACCACAACGCGCGCGCCGCAATCTTCAAGCATGAATCGCAGACGGTCGGCGGGATAATCGGGATCCAGCGGGACATAGGCTGCTCCCGCCTTCAACGCGCCCAGGATCGCGACAATCGTTTTGGCGGAGCGCGGCAGGCGAACGGCGACACGGTCCCCTGGGGTGACGCCCAGTTCTCGCAAGCGTTGAGCCAGATCGTTCGCGCGCTGGTTCAGCTCGGCATAAGTGATCGAAGCTCCGCCGGCCGAGACCGCGGGAGCGTCCGGAGTGCTGGATGCCTGCCGCTCAAACCATTCGTGGATGGTGCGAGGGGTCGCGTCGATTTCCGCCGCGGCTGCCGCGTTCCACTGCTCTATTTGACAACGTTCGGGTTCCGGAACCATCGGCAACTCGCCGATGCGGCGGTCCGGGTCTTCGACGATCGCCTCCAGCAGCGCGGCGAAGCGCGCCGCCATCCTCTGGGCGGTGGGTTCATCGAATAGTGCGGCGTTAAACTCGAATCTGCCAACCAGCGCGTTCGGCTGCTCGTAAAGATTGACGTTCAGATCGAAGACGGCATTGTGAAGCTGCCCTCCCGGTGGAGTATCCATCTCGCGATTGGACCTCATCGTCTGGACCTGAAACAAGACTTGGAAAATTGGATTGCGCGTGAAGTCGCGTTCCGGTTGCAGGTTCTCCACTAGCATTTCAAAAGGGATGTCGAGGTGGGCGTACGCCCCGAGAGCGGTCTCACGAACTCGGGCGAGAACCTCGCGGAACGTCGGATTTCCGTCCAGGCTCGTGCGCATCACCAGAGAATTGACGAAGAAACCGATCAGCTTCTCGACGTCGGCGTGATTGCGATTCGCCACCGGCGTTCCCACCACCACGTCCGCTTGACCGGTATGGCGAAACAGGAAGACCTGGAAGGCGGCCAACAAGGTCATGAAGAGCGTACAGTCCTGCAAGGCGCTCAGCGCGCGCAGGCGCGTCAATAGGGCGGCGCCGGCGCCGATCGGGACGTACTTTCCGTGAAAGGTCATGCTCGCCGGACGAGAATAGTCGCATGGCAGATCGATCGGCACGATGCCGTCCAGTTGCTTCTTCCAGTAGCTAAGTTGACGGTCGAGGACCTCGCCGCTGAGCCATTCGCGCTGCCACACCGCGAAGTCCGGATATTGGATCGGAAGCGGCGGTAGCGGGGAGGGTTGTCCTAGCGAGAAAGCGTCGTACAATGCGTCCAGCTCTTCGATCAGCACCGTGGTCGACCATGCATCCGAGACGATGTGATGCATGCACAGCATCAACAAGTAGTCTTCATCGCCGTATTGCAGCAAGTGCGCCCGGAAGAGTGGCCCGGTGGTCAAATCGTAGGGCGCCTGAGAGGCGGCGAGGAAGATCCGCGTGCTTTCGGCTTGCTGTTCTTCGTGCGGCAGATATCGCAGATCGTGACGCGGCATCTCAATCTTGAGTTCGGGCGCGACGAATTGCGCCGGTTTGCCGTCGGTCGCGCGAAATGTGGTGCGGAGCGCTTCATGCCGCGCAACAATCTCGTTGATGGCATCGAGCAGGGTGTGCGCCGATACCGCGATGTCCAGGCGCAGCGGGATCATCATGTTGTAAACGGAGGTGCCAGGCATCAACTGCTCGAAGAACCAAAGCCTTTGCTGCGCAAAAGAGAGGGGCGCCTGAAAAACCGATCCGCGGCGCTGAACGGCAGGCCGCTGCGAACTGCTCGTTTCCAGCAGCCTGGCTAACAGCGCCCGCTTCTGTTCTACGCTCTGAGTGGCCGATTCCATTGATTTTGGCGACACTAGTTCTGCCCCAGTTGCGTTCTGACCTGCTCGTCGCTCATTTGTTCGACCATTGCGATCATGTGCGACAGTTCGAGGGATTCATCGGCCATGCGTTCCAGGACGCTCGCGAGTTGCTCAATCGTCGGTGTCTCAAAGACGGTCCGGACGCTGATCTCCAGACCGAGCACCGCGCGCACTCGCGCGACCATCCGGGTGGCGAGCAGCGAGTGCCCACCCAGGCTGAAGAAGTTATCCGTTATCCCAACTCGCTCCAGACCGAACAGGTCTTGCCAGATCTTCTCCACCAGCTTTTCCATCTCCGTGCCCGCGGCTACGAATGGAGTCTCCATTTCGGGGCGCGGATGACGTTGCGCGGAGGGCGCCGCGGGTTGCGCCTCGACGTGGGCCATCGAGCGGGCGTGCGCGAGCCGTAGCGGCAGGCTGTAGGTGGAGATGCAAATCTGCGGCAGGCGCAAGTCGAGCGCCCGGCGAAAAGCCTGCACTCCTTCGGCGGGCAGGATTGCGTTCTTCAGAACCTCCGCCCGATGCGCTTCCATTTCGACCGGGATCTCGGTGTTGACCGCCATGCCGACCTCGGACCACGCATCCCAGTTGATGGTGGTGGTGAGGCGATTGCGCCGCGCCGACTCCCGCTGGGCGAAGGCGTCCTGGAAGGCATTGGCAGAACAATAATCCACTTGTCCGAATCCTCCTGCCAGTGAGGTGAGGGAGGAGAAGCTCACAAAGAAATCGAGCGGGGAATCTTCGAGCAGCGCGTGGAGTGTCATCGTGCCCTGGACCTTAGGTAAGAGAACCGCGTCGGCAGCTTGGCGAGTTTTCAATTGGATGAGACCGCCGCCGGCAACTCCCGCCGCGTGGATCACGCCATCCAGGTGGCCGAACCGCGCTCTGGTTTGGGCTAATACGGCGCTCATCTGGTCCGCGCACGCGACGTCGGCGCGGCAGACCAAGACTGTTGCGCCGGCTTGCTCCATGGCCGCGATCGCGGGGCCCATCGGCGAGCCTTCTCGAAGGCCGGAACGGCTGACCAACACCAGGCGCGCCCGGTAATCTCGCGCCAGAAACTCGGCGAGCGCAAAACCGATGCCGCCCAGGCCACCCGTAATCAGATAGACTCCCTCAGTGTGGAGCAGTGGCGCCGGCGGAGCGGGGGCCGTCGGCAATGGTTCCGCGCTCTCGATCCAGCGCCGCCGTCCCCGGTAGGCGACGATCGGGTCCAGGGAATCGGCGCGGTATTCCGCAAGGATCTGTGCGATGGCAACTTCCCGATGGTGCAGCGCGATATCGATGTTGCGCCAGCGTGTGTCAATCCTCTCGGCGGGCGCGACACGACACGGCCCGGCAAGCAAGGCCTTCGCCGGCTCGATGGCCTCCTCTCCCGTGACGGCCCAGGCGCCGGCGGAAATCACGTTCACGCGAGCCGGAGCGAGGTGGAACGCCAGGGCTTGAGCCAGATGCAGCAGCGGATAAAACACGGCGCCGGGATCGCCGGGGCTGGGGTCGACATTCCAAAAGTGCAAAATATCTCCAGGGATTTTTCCATCCGCGGCCAAAGCGTTGAAGAGCGCTTCGTAGTCCGCTGGTTCTTCGGGGCGAATCTCGAAGGCGTGCTCGCCGACCCTTCGGAATTGCGCGGCGCGCGCGACCGTTGTCACATCCGCCAGTTTTGCCGCCACAGCGGCGCCTAATCCGGCATCGTCGAGAAACACGAGCGCAGGCCCAGCCATGTCGCCGGGCTGCCCTCCCACACCGGCAACCGCTTTCCAGGAAGGCTCGTAAAACCATGCGTGGAAGTCTGGAATTTTCGCGAACCAGTCGCCACGCGGCGCCGTCTCCCCGATTAGCTCTACGTCGTAGCGTTGCCGCTCGAAGGGATACAAAGGCGCGGACACCCTCCGGCGGTTCTCGCGTGAATAGTATTGATTCCAGTCGACGGAGACGCCGTGAGACCAAAGCTGTCCAAGCGCGTCGAGAAGCGATTCCTGATCAGTGCCGGTTTGCGCCACGATGCCACCTCCAGCTTCGCGGAGGTAGGGCTGGAGCATTTTGGAGAGCGCCGATCCGGGCCCAACCTCAATAAATGCCCGGTGCCCCGCCGCGCAGAGCGTGCGGCAGCCGTCACCGAAAC
>JASIGB010000600.1:0-2944 GCA_030045355.1 Bryobacteraceae bacterium | reverse complement strand
TACACCAATCGCCACATCGAAAACACCTGGCAAGGGGACCTCAGACGGCACGACAAGCTGCCGCGGCACGGCGTGATCAGCTACGGTGTCGAGGGATTATCGGAGGCCATCCACAGCACCAATCTCGGCATCCATAGCCGCACGCGAGGGAGCGGGTATGTATTCTACGATCTGCGCTCGGCGCGCCGGTATTCGCTCTCGCTAGGGATTCGCGAAGAAGTTTACGGCGCGCATCAGGTCTCGACCAGCCCGTCGGCGAGCGCCGCTGCGTGGTTGTCCGCGCGATTCAAGTTGCGCGCTTCGGCCAGCCGCGCCTTCCGGCTGCCGAGTTTTACCGATCTCTACTATTCCGACCCCTCGGACCTGGGCAACCCCAACCTGAAGCCCGAAAGTGCGATCAGCTACGATACCGGCCTGGATGCTTATTTGCGCCGGAACCTCCGTGCCTTTGTTACCGCTTTCCAGCGCCACGACAAGAATGTGATCGATTATGTCGCGCCTCCGGGAGGCACCGTCTACACGGCCACCAACTTCGACAATCTGACCTTCACCGGTGTTGAAACCGGCGTTGCCTGGGACCCGATTTCCGGGCAGCATTTTGCCGTCACCTTCAGCGGCTTGCATGGCGTAAATGGATCGCCCGACATTGAAGAAGCCAAGTACACGTTCAACTATCCCGTCCAGAGCGGAGTGATCGAGTGGCGTGGCTTCATTGGCAAAAAGGTGATTGGCCGTACGCGGTTGGGAGTGGTGGAGCGGCTCGAACGCCATCCCTACGCCGTCTGGGACGCTTCTGCCGGCTACGCCACCGGACGTGTGCGCCCGTTTCTGCAGCTCACCAACATCACCAACGCGGATTACCAGGAACTTCCGGGAATTGTGATGCCCTCGCGCGCAATTGTAGCCGGCTGCGAATTCTACGTGTTCGGAGGACGCTGATCTCCGCTTCCTAGAGTCCCGACATCGAGCTGGCAAACCGCAGCCCCATGGCCAGGATCTCGCGCACAGCAAAAAAACGGGGCGCGGGCGGTTGACAAAACATCGTGGTCCGGCTGCTGGGAGTGTCCACCGTGACGGGAATCTGCGGCTCCAGACCGCGGTCGCCTTCCAAAACAGGGATCAGGCGATGCGAGATCTGCGTGACGCCGTAACCCATCACCATGTATTCCCAGCCGAGTTGCGGAATGATCGAGAAACCCGACTTCCAGCCTTCTCCCGGCGTATAGGGCCGGCTCAGCGCGGCCAGCGGAAGGAGCGGAACTTTTGGAATTCCGGCAATCGGAAGGAAGGTGTGCAGGAACGCGAACATACTCAGCGAAACGCTATACGTGGAGGCTTCCAGGATGCCCGAACCCCACGCCGGAAGACGCATGCGGACGGAACCTTCCACGGGTCCTGCGACGCTGACCGGCCCGACCGGTCCCGAGATGCTCCAAGACCCGTGTTTCTGTTCCATCACGCGGAAGTCGATATCGGCGATGCCCGTATCCGGATCGGTCCGGATCATGGTATTGCGCTCGCTGACCGGGGCGAAGAACTTCGCTTCGTTGAGCCGCGCCATGCTTTCGCGCAACTTGTGCTCGTCCAACAGATCGCCTTCGTCCAGCAGGAGGTTGCTGCGCACCGCCGCCTCTGTGAAATGCCGGTTTCCTATGAATTCGATGCGGCCGACGTGAAACGGCTTACCGCGGTCCACGGTGGCCGTCAAATCGGCTTCCGGCGCTGCCTTGGTGCTGGCCATGGTGGGCTGCACTTGCAGGTTGACGGTAAAGTCCAAAATACCGGCGCGCTCGGCATTGCGGCGTGCCACAAACAAAGTGGAGCAGAAGTTCTGCGAAACCATCTGTTCGTTCTGCGGATGCACCGTCTTGGGCAGAACTCCATTACCCATCACCTGCAAGGTTCGTACGTGATAAAGCTGCCCGGCGTCTACCTGGATGTTCACGCGCGCATCCTTCTTGTCTACTTGCACGTCGTTCAGCTTGACGTTGGCGTCGAAATATCCTTTGGAGATGTAATAAGAGCGCAACAGCGCTAGGTCGCCCTCCACGCCTTCCGGGCTGTATCCCGGATACATTCGCCAGCCCGCCCAAACACCGGGAATCGGCGGCGTCACGCGGCGAATTTTCAGCGACCGCAACTGGCCCCGCAGGTCTTTGGAGTTGACCGCGGTGCTTCCGCTGAAGTCCACTTCCTTCACCCGAATCCGCTGCCCGGCATCGATGTTGAGATGCAGATCCACTTTGTTGCCGGCATACGGCACCAGGTTATAATCCACGGTTGCCGTCCGGAAGCCGTCGGAACGAAGGTCCTGCTCGGCCTGATACGCGATCTGGTGCGCGCGCAGCGGGCTCATCGGCGTGCCTTCCGGCAGGCTCATTTGCAAGCCGTAAGTGGACGGCTCTACCTTCATTTCATGGAGCTGAAGCTGCGGCGCTTCCACGACATGAAAAGTAATGGCAGTGCCCTGATCGTCTGGCTTAGACTCGACGCGGATGTCATCGAACCGGCCCGTCGCCCACAGCCGCCGGACATCGGATTGAACGGTGGCCTCGTCGAACTTCTGGCCCACCTGTGTCTTTAGTTCCACGGGTGACTTGGTGCCATCCACGCGTACCGATTCGACCACTGAAACGCCGGAAGTTACAGGCGCGATAGGTTCTTCCGCGAAAGCCGCGGACGCGAGCAGGAGTGCAGACAAAAGAATACTGCGCATGTTGAACGGACCGCTTTGCAAATCGCGGTCCATCGGATGATTATAGCCCAGAGGTTGGATTTTGTATGTTACCGGACGAGATTAAAACGGACGAGATTAAAAGGAGCTAGCCGGTTGAGAACTACGATTGCCGGACGATGGGGTGTTCCAGACGGGCCAGGCGATCTTCCAGCCGCTTAACCTCCGATTTCAAAAGGTCGTTTGAATCGTCGAAGCGCTTGCTCATAG
>JASIGB010000599.1:0-3113 GCA_030045355.1 Bryobacteraceae bacterium | reverse complement strand
TTCGCGATTTTCCTGCTGGTTCGATCCGCCAACAGGATGAAACACGTGCCAGCGCCGGCTCCCCCGAATACCAAGGACTGCCCGTTTTGCCACACGTCCATTCCGCTCACGGCCACACGCTGTCCGAATTGCACTTCGAATATCGAAGGGGCCGCTACAGCCTGATCTCGCAGCCCTCGTAGGCGCAGAGGACTTCTGCGGGGCCCCCAAGCCTTCGCGCCAGATCCTGCGCCGCGCGTTCCACTTGCGCGATGCATTCGTCGTCGTGCGAAGGATCGTGGTGCGTTAAGTACAGCCGGCCGACTCCGGCCAGCGCCGCGAGTTCCACCACATATTCGTACGTGCTATGGCCCCAGTGCCGCTTGGAGGGATATTCTTGCGGCGTGTACTGGGCTTCGTGAATCACCACATCGGCGCCTTGCATGAACTCGGCGTGACGGCGGTCGCCCGGTTCCATGATCGAATCCAGCGCGCGAGGCGGCGCCCCTTCGCGCCAAATGCCCTCAAAGTACGGCTCGTGGTCGCACAGGTAGCAGATCGCGCGCCCCTCGGCCTCGATGCGGTAACCGAGCGTCGGCGACGGGTGATTCATTTTCTGCGCGCGAACCACGAGGCCGTCGATTTCGTGAACACCTTCTCTCAAGTCCTGATAGGTGATGCGCGCCGCCAATTGGTCCAGTTCCACGGGAAAATAATGGTGTTCCATCTGGCCGGCCAGCACGTCGCGCAGCGAAAGGTGCGCGCCCTCCGGGCCGTAGACCTGAAAGTGGTTGCCGGCCTGAAAGAGCGGCGCAAAGAACGGGAACCCCTGAATGTGGTCCCAATGCGTGTGCGTCAGAAGAATGGTGGCCGACACCGGTCCCGAAGCGCGCTGGAGCAAACGGTTTCCTAGCGATCGCGCGCCGGTGCCGCAGTCCAGCACCAGCACGTTGCCGGAAGGCGTGGTGAGTTCCACGCAAGAGGTATTGCCTCCGAATTGGACCGTGCCAGGACCCGGTGAAGCAATCGAGCCCCGAGTGCCCCAAAAGCGCGCCAGCATGTAGATCTCAGGTTATCCTATCGACACAAGCCCGCTGCGCTAGTAGGCGGAAAGGCCCGAGTCTCGAACTAAAGGGCTGCGGGCGCAGCGCCGTCGCGTCCCGGCTCCAGAAAGTGCCGCACGATGCCGCCGATGGCCATGAATTTCTCCAGATCGGCCGGCTTATGGAAGTAAAACGAGGCTCCTAAATCGCGCGCGCGGGCGCGATCGCGCGGCGAGTCCGAGGAGGTGATCACGATGGCCGGAACGTGCGCGCAACGGCTGCTTTGGCGGATTTGGGCTAGAACTTCATCGCCCGACCGCCGGGGCAGGTTCAGATCGATCAGGAACAGATCGGGGCACATCGCCGACGCGTCCTGTTCGAGGGAGTTGATCATATGGAGCATCTCCTCGCCATTGCCCGCGGTGGCCAGCCGGTAGGCGAACTCCTGGCGCCGGAGCGCTTCCTCGATCAGGTACACGTCGGCGGCGTTGTCTTCGGCGATCCAGATTCGATAGGGACGTTGTGCCATCACTCGCTCTCTCGCAGGGTGAAAAAGAAGGTCGCGCCCTCGCCATATTGCGATTCCACCCAAATTCGCCCGTGATACCGCTCTATGAGCTTCTTGCAGATAGCCAGACCCAGACCCGTACCCGAGTACCGGCCGCCGGTGTGCAGACGTTTGAAAAGTCCGAAGACCTGCTCCTGGTAGCGCGGCTCGATGCCGATTCCATTGTCGCGCACGGAAAGTTCCCACGCTCCGTTACGCTGCGCTGCGCTGACGTGGATGCGCGGCGGTTCCTGGCTGCGATACTTGATGGCGTTCGACACCAGATTCTGAAAGATCTGCTGCAGGTGCACCGGTTCGGCTTCGAGCGAAGGAAGAGGGTCGTGCGTCACGGTGGCTTTGGATTCCTCGATCGACGCGGCAAGATTGGTGAGCGCGGCCGTCAGCGCCTCGTTGAGATCCGCGATTTCGCTGGGAGCCTCGGAGATCGTCGCCGCGCGGGTGTATTCGAGAAGGTCCCGGATCATACGACCCATGCGCGTGGCGCCGTCTACGCAGTGGCCGATGATGACGTCGGCCTGTTCGTCCAGCTTGCCCGCGTAGTTCATTTGGAGCAGTTGGCTGAAAGTAGACACCATCCGCAGCGGCTCCTGCAGATCGTGACTGGCCGAATACGCGAACTGTTCCAGATCGGCGTTGGCGCGGCGCAGCGCTGCCACGGCGGCGGTGGCGCGCTCACGAGCAGCCTCGGCATCGCGGCGCAGCTCGCGTTCCCGTTCGGCAACCTCGCGGCGCAACCGGCTCATTTCCAGATGCGTGGTGACGCGCGCCAGCAGTTCCCGCGCCGTGAACGGTTTCACCAGGTAATCGTCCGCGCCCGCTTCGATACCTTCGACGCGGGATTCCTCACCGGCGCGGGCCGAGAGCAGGATCACCGGAAGCGTGCTGGTGGAGGATTCCGCGCGCAAGGCCTTCAACAGCGCGAAGCCATCCAGGCCCGTCATCATGATGTCGCTCAGGATCAGGTCCGGCGGATGATTGAGGGCGTGCTCCAGGGCCTGCCGCCCGTCAGAGACCGCGTCGACTTCGAAATACGGCCCGAGCAGCCGCGCGACGTAGGCCCGCATGTCCGCGTTGTCGTCCGCCAGCAACACTCGGCCGCGAGCGCCGGGCTTCGCGGTATTAGGCGCTGCCCGTTCCCCAGATTGAGGCGGAAGACTCGTGTCCAGTTCGCGATCGTATGGCCAGAGCCATCCGAGGGCTTCATCCACGTAAGCTTCGGAGCGCGTCGCCGTGGATGCGGCCGGTACATCCTCTGCTCGCGCGGCGCCAATCCGTTCCTTGGCGAGGTGCGCGGAACCGAACGGAACCCGCACGGTGAACGCGCTCCCACTCCCCGGCTCGCTTTGCGCGGAAATGCTGCCGCCATGCAACTTCACCAGTTCCTGCACCAGCGCCAGGCCGATCCCTGTTCCCTCGTGCGTGCGGCCCGGCGCGCCCTCCACGCGATGGAATCGCTCGAACAGCCTCGGCATTTCCTCGGCGGGAATGCCGGTGCCGGTATCGCGCACGGTGAGCCTGGCCGC
>JASIGB010000598.1:0-9693 GCA_030045355.1 Bryobacteraceae bacterium | reverse complement strand
CTGCTCGCGGAAATCTGCGCGCATCCCTGGGCATGGACGCCGGAAACCGTTTACCTCGGCGGCGGCACGCCGAGCGCGATGGCGCCGCGGGACCTGGAACGCATTCTCGGACCGCTCCCTCACGGTTGCGGCTCAACAAGCGGTCTCTGGCGCGAAGCCACCATCGAAGCCGCGCCCGGCGCGATCACCACCGATCTCGCCTCAGCCTGGGTTCATTCCGGCATCAACCGCGTCTCGCTCGGCGTGCAGTCCTTCGTGCAGCGTGAGCTCGCGCGCACCGGCCGTAAACATACCGCCGAAATCGTCGTGCGCGAAGTTGGCAGCTTGCGCGCCGCCGGAATCGCCAACATCAATATCGATCTCATTGCCGGGCTTCCGGGACAGACTCGCGCTTCCTGGACCGAGTCGCTCGCCTGGATCGAACGCCTCGCGCCGCCGCACGTCTCGGTCTACATGTTCGAAATCGATCAGGACAGTCGGCTGGGTTCGGAAGTGCTTCTCAATGGCAAACGTTACGGCGCGCCCGAGGTCCCCAGCGACGAGCTCACGGCCGAGCTGTACGAAACGGCCGTCACGGAGTTGGCGCGCCTGGGCATCCCGCGCTACGAAATTTCCAACTTCGCCCGGCCCGGCTACGAATCGCTGCACAACCTGAAGTACTGGAATCTCGCGCCCTACGCCGGCTTCGGCGCCGATGCGCACTCCTTCGATGGCGTAACGCGTGCGCAAAACATCGAGTCGCCGGCCGCTTACGTCGAACGCATCGCGAGCAGCCAATCGCCGCGAATCGAGTCCACGCCCGCCCATCTCGACCAAGAGCGCTTCTTTGTCGGGCTGCGCCTCGCGCATGGGATCGAACCGAGCACGGAAGACTGGCTGCGATTTGAACGCCCGATCGGGCGTTTCATCGATCAAGGCCTACTGGAGCGCTCCGGCTCGCGGCTGCGGCTGACCGATCGAGGAGTGCTTTTGTCTAACGAGGTGTTCGCCGAATTTATTGCATGACCATGATCGACTTGCGCAGCGACACGGTTACCCGCCCCACCCCCGCGATGCGCCGCGCCATGGCGGAAGCCGAAGTGGGTGACGACGTCTATCGCGAAGATCCCACGGTCAACCGGCTCGAACAACGCGCCGCTGAGATCATGGGCAAAGAGGCGGGCCTCTTCGTGCCCACCGGCACCATGGGCAACACCATCGGCGTGAAGATCCATACTGAACATGGCCAGGAAGTGATCTGCGAATCGCGCGCGCACGTGCTCGATTGGGAGCTTTCGATGCTCGCCTGGTTTTCCGGATGCCTGCTCCGGCCCGTGCCGACGGATGACGGCATCCTGCACTGGAAAGACATCGAGGCGGCCATTCGTCCCGCGAGCGCGCATTGCGCCTCCACCGCGCTCATCGAAATCGAAAACACGCACAATATGGCGGGCGGCACGGTTTATCCCATGGACGTTTTCGAAGACATCTGCGCTCACGCGCACGAACGCGGGCTCAAGGTCCACCTGGATGGCGCCCGCATCTTTAACGCCGCCTGCCATCTAAGCCGCCCGGTTCGCGATCTCGCCGCTCCGGCCGATTCGGTGATGTTCTGCTTGTCGAAAGGTCTCGGCGCGCCGGTGGGATCCATGCTGGTCGGAACTGCCGAGCGAATCCATCGCGCGCGCGCATATCGCAAGCGCTTGGGCGGCGGGATGCGCCAGGCCGGCGTGCTCGCTGCCGCTGGTCTAATCGCGCTGGAAGAAATGCCGCACCGGCTGGGTGAGGATCACGCGAATGCGCGGTATCTCGCCCGCGAACTGTCCAAAATGTCCGGAATCGGGATTGATCCCGCGCGCGTCCAGACCAATATCGTCATCTTCGATATCGGCGCTACCGGCCGCTCAACCCTCGAACTCACCGCCGCGCTCAAAACCCGCGGCGTGCTGATGAATGGCATCAACCCGCGCCAGATGCGCGCCGTCACGCACTTCGACGTTTCGCGCGAGCAGTGCGCCACAGCGGCTGTGGCCATCGCTGAAGCCCTGGCGTAGCCAACTCGCGACCTAACCAGCCCACGCCTGGCGCGTCTAACCGCCATGCGCGCCCTGCTCGTTACCTATCGCAGTCTCGTTCGCCGGCCCGCATTCTTCTGCGGCGTCGTGCTCACCCTGACGCTCGGCATCGGCGCGAACAGCGCGATCTTCTCCGTCATCGATGCCGTTCTGCTCAAGCCGCTTCCCTATCCCAACGCCGGCCGCCTGATGGCGCTGTTCGAATCGAACCGCACGCAAAAGCAGCTCCACGTTCCGCTTTCGCCCATCCAGATCGAGGACTGGGACCGCATGAATCGGTCGTTTTCGGCCGTAGCCGGCGGTTATACCGAAAACATCTCCGAAACGTCGGGCGATTTTCCGGAAATGCTGGTAAGCGCCCGCGTCTCGCCGCGATTTTTCTCCGTGATCGGCACCGCTCCTCTACTGGGACGAACGTTCAGTCCCGAGGAAGACCTGTTCAACGGCCCGAGCGCGGCGGTGATCAGCGAACACCTGTGGCGCCGCCGCTTCGCGAGCGACCCCGCCGTTCTCGGCAAAGTGCTGCGCAACGGAAACTACAGCTACCCGATCGTCGGCGTGATGCCGGATTCGGTGCGCTTTCCCGAGTCCGACGTCGATGTGTGGATGCCCGCCAAGCTGCCGCCGTTTGTCATGGCGAACGCGCGCGCATCTCGCTGGGACAATGCCATTGGACGGCTGAAGGAGGGCGTCACGCCGCATGCCGCGCAATCCGATCTTGCCGCGGTGCAAGCGCGACTGGCCGCCCAGTATCCCGCTACCGATGCCAATTGGATCCCCGTCGTAGAACCACTCAAAGAAGGTACGGTGCGCGGCGTGCGCCGATCCTTGTGGATCTTGTTCGGCGCGGTCTCTTTCGTGCTGCTGATCGCGTGCGCCAATGTCGCTTGCCTGCTTCTGGCCCAGGCGCACCGCCGTGAACGCGAAATCGCCGTTCGATTCTCGCTCGGCGCCCGGCGCGCTCAAGTGATCCGTGAGCTGCTGCTCGAGGCGTTTTGTCTCGCGATTCCCGGTTGCCTGCTCGGGCTGGCGCTGTCGTTCGCCGCCGCCAGCCTTTTCCGGCGCGCCGCGGCTATCTTGCCGCGCGTTGAGGAAATTCACTTGGATTGGCGTCTGGTCGCTTTCACGCTCTCGCTCAGCCTGATCACGGCCATTGTATTTGGCTTGATTCCCGCGCTCCGATGCACGCGCGGCGAAGTGGCGGGCGCATGGGCACAGGCCTCGCGCAGCCAGATCTCAGGACGCCACAATATCCAGCGCATCTTGGTGAGCGCGCAGGTCGCCCTCGCGATCGTGTTGCTGATCGGCTCGGGCCTCCTGATCCGCAGTTTCGCGCGGCTCACGCGAGTTTCACTCGGCTTCAATCCCGAACACGTTCTGGCGTTCCACATCAGCGGCAGCTACGGCGAAACCAACAACTTGCCACGCCTGGCGCAGCGGCTGAATCGGACGCTCCAGGCTTTGCAAGATCTCCCTGGCGTCGCCTCGGCGGCCATGGCGTACGGGCTTCCGGGAACCGGCCAGGATATCGTCGCGCAGTATCATATCCTAGGCCGCGATACCGAAACCGAAGGCCACAAGGTTTTCGTCGACGGGGATAACGTCACGCCAGACTACTTCGCCGTTCTTGGCGTGCCCATTCTTTCGGGCGCCACCTGCCGCATCAACCTCGATCCCCAAGCGCCGGCCGCGGGGCTGGTGAATCGCTCCTTCGCCGACCGCTACTTTCCCGGCGAAAGTCCCATCGGCCAATCCCTGCGCGAGGGCGACTTCCCGGCGCCGCTCCAGATCGTCGGCGTGGTGAGCGATTTTCGCAATCACGGACCGGCTCAAGATCCCCGTCCGATGGTCTATTGGTGCGGAATTCCGAGCAGCCCGTTCCCGGAAGTGCTCGTGAAAACCACCGCCGATCCGCTGCTGCTCGCCGAAGCGGTTCGCAAGCGTATCCACGAAATCGACCCGGCGCGCGCGGTCTACGATGTCCGCCGGCTGAGCGATGCCCTGGCATCCACGCTCACCGAACGCCGTTTCCAAATCGCCCTGCTCGGCTCCTTTGCTGCGATGGCGTTGCTGCTGGCGGCCATCGGCATCTACGGCGTCGCGAGTTTCCTGGTCTCCCTGCGCACTCGAGAATTCGGACTGCGCGCAGCGCTTGGCGCAAGCCCCGCGCGAATCTTCGGCCAGATCATGCGCGAAGGCGCGGCGATGACGGCGGCGGGCTTGGTGTTCGGCGTGGCCGTTTCGCTCGCGCTCACACGCTACATCGCGAGCTTTCTGTTCGGCATCCCGCGCACCGATCCCATCACGTTCGCCAGCGTGCCTTTGCTGCTGGCCTGCGTCACCGCGCTCGCGCTCTGGCTCCCCGCGCGCCGGGCAACGCACGTCGATCCCATGCAAGCGCTGCGGCGGGAGTAGCATTCCACGTTCGGGAGGGCCGGCGCGTCATAGCTAAGTGGCCCTCCCACTGCGTGCGCTCTATGTTTGCCTGCTCGCGCTGCTGTGCCTGGACACCGCACTTGCCCAGGATGAACCCGCCACCGTGCCGCCTCCGGCATCGCCGCCAAACGGTGACCAGGAGCCCGGCGCGATCCAAGGCTCGGTCCTGAGCGGCGCCACCGGACAGCCGCTGCGGCGCGCACAAGTGCTGCTGCGCCCCGCCGATTCCAAAGGTGCCTCCCTCTACCAAGTCACGGACGAAAACGGCGCGTTCTCATTTCCTAAAGTCGCGCCCGGCCGCTACCTCATCACCGTCCAGCGCGAAGGCTACCTTCCGCTGTCGGCCGGCCGCATCGGCGATTACAAAATGCCGCCCATCTTCACCGTGAATCCCGGCCAGACCATCGCGTCCTTCATCTGGCGCATGACGCCCTCGGCCGTCGTGAGCGGCAAAGTGAAATTCGACGACGCCGAGCCCGCCTCGAACGTCACCGTTCAGCTTTATCGCGCTTATTACGATCGCGGCCGTCACGGCTATGCCGACGCTGCCAGCGCCCGCACGGACGACCGCGGCGAATACCGTGTCCACGGCCTGGAGCCTGGAACGTATTACGTCGCGGCTCTGTATCAAGCTCCACCGCACCCTGCCGGCGCGCAGCAGGAGACACGCAAGGACGCGTTCGGCAATCCCGTGCCCGAGCTCAGCTATGCGGTCACCTTCTTCCCGCAAGTGCAGCGATTGTCTCAAGCTGTTCCCGTGACGGTCGCCCCGGGCGGCGAAGTAGGCGGCATCGACATCTTCCTCACGCTGGTCCACACTGTGCACATTCGCGGGCGGGTGCTGAGCACACTGAAGGGCGGCGTCGCCAGTCCCAGCGTCACGCTGCGCATGAACGATGCGGACAACACCGCTTCGGTCAGCGCGCCGGTGAACGTCACGTTGGACAAAGATCAAAACTTCGATATCGACGGCGTCACCGCCGGGCCATATCTATTGATCGCCTCGGCCGAGCAGGACGGCGTGTCGCTCAGCGGACGCATTCCCATCAACATCGGCGATTCCGATGTGGCCGGCGCTGATATTGTGGTCGCCCCGGAAAGCGTATGGCGCGGCAAGATCCACCTGGATGACGACGACTCCGCACTACCTAAAGGCCTGATCGTTTCGCTCGAGCCGCGCCGTCCCACTGTGCCCGCCACTAAGGCTGAAGTCGGCGAGAATGGCGAATTCTCGCTCGCTTTTGTCCCCGACGAAACCTACGATCTTTACGTCCTGAACGCGCCCGAGGATCTGTACCTAAAGTCTGTCCGCGTCGCCAATTCCGAGCGGCTGGCCGAGGGTCTGGAAGCTGCGGCCGGCGATGCGCTGCCTACGCTCGACGTCCGGCTCAGCTCCCAAGGCGCGCAAATCGTCGGCCGGGCCGTCACCGCCGATCCCAAAGTAGTGGCCAGCGGTGCCACCGTGGCGTTGATCCCCAACCCGCCCGAGGGGCGCATCCAAACCTATCAAACCACCCACGCCGATGAACATGGCAACTTCTGGCTGCGCGGCATTGCCCCGGGCCAATATTTGGTTGTCGCGTGGCTCGATACGCCGCCGTGCGATATTTACGATCCCGACGACGTGGCCTCCTGCCAGGGCCTGGGTGTCAGCGTGATGCTGGATGAAGGCGTGCAAGAGAACGTTCAGCTTACCGCGAATTGACCGTCGGCGTAGCCAGAAGCTACCGTAGCGCCGCGAATCGTAAGAGATTGTAAAGCAAACGGAACCTTAAGCTTTTGGTTTTCATCGTCGATAGAAATGTAGCGTGCCAGACATTCACGAGCCGGCTCAACGCGTCGTCTTGAGCCATCAGCAAGACGCCGATATCGCGCGCCACTCTTTGGCCGGCATTTGGGCCGGGCTAGGCCTGGTGCAGTTTGCGTTGCTGGCGGGCACTCATTCCAGAATTCCCACCATCGCAATCACGCTGTTCGCCGCCACTACGATCGGAGCGTATCTTGTGCGCCTGCTGCTGGTTTTGCGCAAGAATGTCATCTATTCCGTCAACCCGCGGCTCTGGCGCGCAGCCTTTTGCACAACGTTGATCTGCTTTTCCACCGCGTGGGGAGCCTTGAGCTGTTACAGCGATTTCGTCAACGGATTGTTCAACTGGAACTCGCTAATGTTCGCGTTTTGCGTTCTGGGGATTAGTTTTGGAGCGATTGTCTCACTCACGCCGAGCCCGCTGTACCTATGTTGCCATGTTCTGCCGCTCTTGGTCCCTCCCATCGCCATCGATCTCTGGCTCGGCCACCAGGACTACGGCATGGCGCTCATCAATCTGGTTTGCCTGCTGTTAGTGCTGGCTCAGGCATGGCAATTGAGCAAACAATATCGCCAGTCCTTTGAAGACCGGCAGCTGCTGGAGGAGGCGAAGAAAATGGCGGAGGCGGCCAACGAAGCCAAAGGCCACTTCCTGGCCAACATCAGCCACGAGTTGCGCACTCCGATGAACGGAATCATAGGGACGACAGAGCTGGTGCTCGACACCGAACTATCTGCCCTTCAGCGGGATCTGCTCGAAACCTCGCGCAACTCCGCCATTTCGCTGCTCTATCTGCTAAATGACGTGCTGGATTTCTCCAAGATCGATACCCACAGCATCCAACTGGCCAACGCATCGTTCGACCTCCCGAAGCTGGTGGCGGACACGGCCCAGGCGTTCGAGAGACAGGCCACGCAAAAAAACCTTTCGCTCGCCTGCGAGGTTTCCGCGGAGATTCCCAAGGAGATGTACGGCGATCCCGCGCGGCTGCGGCAAATCCTGGTGAACCTGCTCGGCAACGCTCTGAAGTTCACGCCCGCGGGCAGCGTGAGGGTTCGAGCCGAACTGGAATCGGCCTCTGGACGCGAGGTTCAAGTGCGGTTTACCGTCAGCGATACCGGTATCGGCATTCCGCTCGCCAAGCAAAGCCTGATCTTCCAGCCATTCATGCAAGCCGACGGCTCGATGACCAGACAATACGGCGGCACCGGCCTGGGCTTGACCATCTCCCGGCGCCTGGTGGAAATGATGGGCGGCCGGATGTGGGTTGCAAGCGAACCCGGGCGGGGAAGCGCGTTCCACTTCGTGGTCCGATTCGCATGCTTGGCGCCTCAACTGCACGCGGCGCCCGAAGCGCTGGTCCGTCCGGTGCACAACACCGCGCCGAGCCCATCGCTGGGCTGAACGACGGGGTACCGCTCTTGGCTATTGGCGAGCCGGAAGGCGAGCCCAACTGCAGTCACGCATCGGCGCAAAAAATTCGTGCCGTCTTTGCGTCGACTTGACTCGATCAACCGCGCGCGGCGTCGCCGGGTGCTCGCACAAGCGTTGTATGCTCAGCCAGTTTCCTGTTTTCACTGAAGAATGCCCGAGATCGATTCGGTAGCCAGCTTTCCCCAGCCCGGGTCCCAGTGGCTGGCAGCGCCCGATGAACGCACCCCGGGATTCTTTCCCGCGTTCGCCCGTGTTTCGTTCGCCATCCAAACGCTGCTCCGCGAACGCGTGCCCACGCACTATTTCGTCGATTCGCGCGCCTTCGGCAACATAAAGACGGCTTATCCGATGCTCGTGTATCGTGCGAGCCGCCCCTTCCGCGGCAAGATGCGCACGGAATTGACGTACGACGTGCTCAACCCCAAAACAGTCGCTTCGTTTTTTCGCACCGTGCGGCCCGGGTTTCCTGAGATATTGGAATCGGCGCAGGCGCGTCTCAACGCCGAAGGATCGGCCGAGCTCGCGGCGCTCTATGCGCCCACGCGCGCCGCATCCATCCTGGAATCCGTGCAGCGGTTGAGCAAGAGCCGCCGTTGCCTTTTCGTGTTGATTCGCGCCGAAAGCGTGCTGGTGACCACGCTCATCGATCTCGCCGGGCTCGGAAGCCTTCCCATCAAGCAGCAGGCGCGCCGCATGGCGTCCTTCGAGAAGAAATGGCGCTACCAATTGCGCCGCATGTACGCCGGCACCGATTATACCTGGCTTGCGCCGGAGCTTCTGGAAACCGCTACGCGAGCTCTCGCCGAGCCGGAGACGCCTGAGTCCAGCCCCCTCGAAGCACTCCCACTCGAAGCATTCCCGCCCGGGACCGATTTATTCGATGAACCCTAAGTTGTGAAGCGTGCCCGCGGGTTCGCCGTCTTTTTCGAACAGCCCGACGTCGACGGTCGCCTTTTGATGCCCGCGCACCAGCGCCACGCCGTAGGGCGCGGTGCTGAACTTGAACGTTTTCATCAACACCGCCAAATCGTTCGAAGTCCCCGCCTTCAACCCCGTGTCATGCAGGAAGGAGGCGGCGAACTGCGGCGTATCGATCGGGATGGCCACAATCTTGGTATCTTTCCAGTTGAACTTGGCCATCTTGCGCGCCGCCGCTTCGCAGTGCGGGCACGTGGGATCGTAGAAGAACAGGAACGTCTTGCCGTCCTGCAGGGAGAACGGTTTTCCGTCGACGACGATCGAATCGGGCGCTTTCAGTCCACTTTCGTGCGCCAGATTCACGCCGAAGGACGCGCCCGCGAACACCACCACCGCGCCCAGGATCACGGCCGCCGCCCGCAGATTCACCGAGGCGCGCGCCCATACCCCCGCCAGCACCGCCATCACGAGCATCCCGCCGTCCTCGAAGAAGAACGCCGGTCCTACTGTGCGTTTCACCAGCGGGAAGCAACTGCAATCCTTGCCGATCAGCGCCGTGTAGTTGATCCCGATGTAAATCATGAAGGCCACCAGCAGCAATCCCACCAGCCACGCCCCCCAACGCCGGAAGCGCGGCACTAGGATGAGGACGCCGCCGAACATCTCGCCCACGCCGAGCGCGAGCGTCAAGGGAAGCGCGAACGCCGAAGCCACCCGAAGCTGTTCCAGGAACTCCGACCAGCGGAACGGATCGGACAGTTTCCAGGCGCCGGTGACAATGAACACGAGCGCCAAAAGCACGCCACAAACGGTGCCGATGGCTTTTTTCCAGGCGGGTAAATCGAGAGCGGTGATATCCAGGCCTATATGCGCGGGATTCGCCGTGCTGCTGTCAGACATAGATGATTCATTTTACCGAATCGCCAGTCAAGCGCACGGTCGTGCCCTCCCGCCCCCGTCCGCCCGTCCTTGTGAAATGGCATGATGACGGGAAAGCCGTGCGCTTCTGGATCACCAAGAACAGCGAACTATCGGTACGCGAA
>JASIGB010000597.1:0-4223 GCA_030045355.1 Bryobacteraceae bacterium | reverse complement strand
GCGTTCGCGCCCGAATTCACGGCGGACCCGGAGTTGACCGCAAAAATGGTGCGGCTGCTCGAGGAACCGGCCGAAGGAATGAAGACGCGCGAAATCCCCGGCGGCACGGGACCGGCGGCGGTGGAACGCGCGCTCGCGGATGCCGAGGCGCGCCTGAACCAATGGCGGCGATGAACAAGGCGTTTCGCCAGGGCCAGATCCTGAAGCTGATTCGCTCCCGGCGCATTCCCACGCAGGACGATCTGGCGCGCGAGCTCAAGGAAAGCTGCGGCATCGAAACCACGCAAGTGACGCTCTCGCGCGATATCCGCGAGCTGGGGCTGCTGAAAACGCCCGAGGGCTACCGGCAGGTGGAAGCCGCGGCGGCGGGGCCGGAACTGGAGACCATCGCGGGCGAACTGTTGCAGGATGCGCGCGTGGCGCAGAACCTAGTGGTGCTCAGGACGTCACCGGGCAACGCCAACGCGTTGGCCGTGGCACTGGACAAAGAAGACTGGCCCGAGGTGGTGGGAACCATCGCGGGCGATGACACTATCCTGGTGGTGGCGCCGGACTCCTCGGCGGCCGAGAAACTGCGGAAGAAGCTGCTGGGCTTCGTGCAGGCAGAATAGCCTTACTTCAGGCCGAACAGCAGCGAGAGCGCGGCGGCGATCGCCGCGGCTCCGATGGCCGCAGGCAGCAGGAACTCCGCCCAATCCTCCCAGACGCGCGCCACCCGAGTCCAAGGAATCGCCAGAGGAATCGCCCAGCGCCGTACGGGCGGGGGCGCCTCCTCGCGCAGCGAGGTTCCCAGGCGCGAGCGCAGATCCGACGGCAAGCCGCGAATCGCGCGCACGATTTCTTCCTTGCCCTTGCGATCGGCAATCAGAATCGTCGCGGAGTTGATGCCGTTGGTGGATTGCTCCAGTTTCTTGCGCAGCGAAGGCGGAACGTCGGCCACGGACCGGTAGACTTCCGTGCGGTTTCCGACCGAGATGAAGATCGTCGAACTCTTGAGCGTGACGCGGGACATACGGCGTTCTCCAGCTAGGGCGAGACCTCCTCGGGCAGCTTGGACCGAGCCGCGCCGGGAATCTCATTCCCCGCATGTTCCAATATAACCTGAATGAAACCCAGCGCGGCTTTCGACAGCGCTTTATCTCTGCGGTAAATCAGCCCCACCTTGCGCAGCAGGGGCTCGGGGCCGAGCGACACGGCCGAAAGCTTGCCGTCCGCGATCTCCTCCTGGCAGTTGGACGCGGCGAGAAATGAGCAGCCCAGGCCCGCCATCACGAAGCGCTTGATCATTTCCGTGGAATCCAGCTCCATGGAAATGTTCAGTTGGTCCTCCACCGGCTCCAGCCACGAATTCAAGCGGATGCGCGTGGTGCCGGATTTGGGCAGCAGTAGCGGCTGGTCCATCAAGTCGCGCGGCGTGACGTAACGTTTCGCCGCCAGCGGGTGGCGCGCGGGCAGCAGGAGCATAATCTCGTCGGAATGAATGCGCGCCACTTGTAACTTCTTTTCCTGGACCGGCAGTTGCGTGATGCCGAAATCGGCCAGATTCTCCAGCACCGCTTCCACCACGCGCGATCCGTACGCGCGGTCCACCGATAATTGGACGTTCGGAAACTTCTTTTTGTACTCGGAGAACACGGCGGGTAGGACGTAGATGCAGGTGGCTTCGTTGGCGGCGATCACCAGCTCACCGCGAGGCACTCGGTCCAGTTCGTTGATGGTGTCCTGGGCACGGCGGCGCAACTCGAGGATTTGTTCGGCGTATTCGGCGAAGATTTTTCCGGCGGTGGTGAGGGAAATCTTGGTGCCCAGGCGTTCGAACAGCGTGGTGTTGAGCTCCTGCTCGAGCTGGCGGACCTGCGCGCTGATGGCCGGCTGGGTCCGGTAACACGTCTGCGCGGCTTTGGAAAAGCTTTTCAGGCGGACAATTTCGAGAAACGTATGAAGCTGATCCAAATCCATAACATCAACGTGGAACTACACGCTCACCTTTAGGGCAGTCGGAAATCCCGGTGCGAGTGACTCAATTGTATCAGGATGCCGGCGGGAAAGAGACCATGCGCCGCGGTTTGTAATCGCCAGTCCCGCGGCGGCGTCGAACGTTGGCAGGCATGTTGCTTCGATTCAGAGGAGGAAGCGTATGAAAACAGCGGCGTTACGAAATGTTTCGTGGGAGGATGGCCGGGAATCAGCCGCCCGAGTGTGGAATCAGGCGCGCGGGAATGCGGAGGACATAGTCTACCGGATCGGCCGCTATGCGAGACGCAATCCGTGGAGGGCGCTGGCGATAGCACTCAGCGCAGGCATCGTGCTGGGTGCGGTGGTTTCACTGAGCGTCAAGGAATAAACCTTAGCTTGCGCTAAGGTCTTTCGCGACTGGTGCGCCTCATGTTCTCCGCTTAGCATGGTACGAGGAGAATGGCGATGCGACCGCTTTTGCTTGTTGCAGTAGTTGGGGGTGTTTTGTCGGTAAATACTGCCGTTGCCCAAAGGGAGCCGGTGCTGCCGGATTCGCCTATACCGCGGCATCACAGCCCCAAAACGGAGGAGAAACGCCCGGCAGAAGGCGAAAGCGAGGAAAAACCCGCGCCCGCGCCCCAGGCGGCGCCCCCGGCCCCCATTGTGCCGACCGTGCAGGCGGCGCCGCCCGGCCCACCGCAGAAGAACCTCACGGGGGATGAATTCAAGCTCATCCACACCGGTTCCACAACGAGAGAGGTGCTGGCAGTGCTGGGGCCCCCATCATCCCGTGTTGTGATTCCGGATGATGACGATCATCTACGCGAGACCCTCGAGTATTGGGTAAAGGGTGCTCCGGCGGCCACCATCCGTCTGGATAACGGACGTGTGGTACAGATTGTGACCAAGCCGAGATAATCGGCTTGGCCCTGTTTGCGCAGCTTCTACTGGCTTAATCTCAGAATCTGGGAAGAAATTGCAAGAAACGCCTGGCCTAGCTCCGCTGGCGATGGCGAGTAGATGAGCACTCCCTGAGGCTGGCTAGGGTAGTTCACGCAGACGCTTCCAGCCGTCGTCTCCGAGGCACAGGAGGCGAACATGGGAGGGGTGTTGAACAGATCTCCATTGGGGTCATTGGCCATGCGCTGGAGCAGGACTGGATCCGGCTGGCTCCCGTTATTGCCTCCCAGGCCGATGACGAACACATAAGCAGGCAGCGTGGCGTTGCTGCGAATGTTGTAGGCCGAGTTATCGGTCGCATTCAAGACGGCGTTGTGGGAATGCGGCCAATCGGTGGCCGCATTTCCCGCCAGGACGAGGTGATTACTCGTCAGCGTGACGGATTGGTACGGGTTTGTAGCAGGATTAATCTGATTGCCGAAGACGTCCTGGCTCGGCAGCCAAGCAAAGTCGGAGTAGTTGCCGGTAGTCCCTCCGTTAAACTGGCAATTATCGTTGGATAGGCCAGTGCCGCTCTCCGGGATGCTGTTGCCGTATGGGTTAGCGGAGCTGTTGCTGCTGGTCTGCCACGGGTTGAACAGCACGATGAACCCATTACCCTCCGCCGGATCGTTAGTGTAAAAGGCGCCGATGGCGCCGGTCGGTACGCTAGAGGTGTAATGCATGGTTAAGCCCGGCGAGTCCCAGCCTTGGGTCGGAACGGCGGCCGCCTTGTTGGCCTCGTTGTTCCATCCGCCATGGTTGGCAGTTTTGTTGTTTTGGTCCGCGCAGCCGCTATTGTTGGAGATGCCGAAAGTGTTGGCGCTGCTGTCGTACCAGTTGTACACCAGGGTATTGGGCAGACCGTCGGTCTCAAGCATGATGATGTTCATCGCGCCCGCTTCGCCGAGCTGATAGAGCTGGTCGTAGGCGCGGGACATCGCCTCGGCGGTTCCGGTACCGCCTCCGCAAACAATATTGTCAATGTCGCCGTTGCCGCTTCCCGAATCATTGGTATAGCCGAGCTGGGATTGAAAACTAGTGGTCGGGGTCTGATCGACGTATGTTCCGTCAGCAAAAGTCACCATGCCAATTTCGTCTCGGCCCTCGGCGAAGGAGCCGGTAAAAATCTTGGCTGCGGTGATCATCGCGTCGCACGCCGTGCCGCTGCCTTTTCCGCAGAAGGTGGACACACGCACGCCGTTGATGGAGCACATGGACCCGGACCGGTCCAGCACCAGCATGGCGGCTACATCTTTGCGCGAGGCTTGGCCTTGCACGGTGAGGTTGGTGTTCATGAAGCCCAACCACTGCATGAACCAAGCCGG
>JASIGB010000596.1:0-3511 GCA_030045355.1 Bryobacteraceae bacterium | reverse complement strand
GAAGCGGAGGACGGCGTGAAAGCCAAAACCAAGGCGCCGGAGCAGACGTTCGAGGAAGTCAAATATCTGCGCTACCTGATCGATAAAGCCATCCCGGTGCGGGTCCGGCTCAGCAGCAATGAAGAGGTGTCGGGCGTCATCGAGTTCTACGATTCGAACTTCATCCGCATCCCGCGGACCGGCGCCCCCAACCTTTTTCTATACAAGCACGACATCAAGTATTTGTACGAAGAGCCGGAGGCCTGACCGCCCCGCTCGCCGTCGCCGCCTGAGTTCGCTCGCAAGTTCTATGTCTTCTTATCTCGAAACGGCGGAGGAAATCGCGCGCGAAGCGGGCGCCCTGCTCCACGGCTACTTCGAACGCCACATCGGTTTCGAGCTGAAGGGCGAGTTCGACCTGGTGACCGAAGCCGACCGCGCTTCCGAGAAGCTGGTGATCGAGCGCTTGCAGCAGCATTATCCGACGCACTCCATCGTCGCCGAAGAAAGCGGCGGCCATGCGGGCGAGTCCACCGAGTATTGTTGGTACGTGGATCCGCTGGACGGCACCACGAATTTCGCCCACGGATTTCCCATGTACAACGTCACGCTGGCGCTCGAAAAAGCGGGCGAAATCGTTGCCGGCGTGATCTTCGATCCCGAGCGCGACGAAATGTTCACCACGGAGCGCGGCGCCGGCGCCCAATTGAACGGCATGCCGATTCACGTTTCGCGCGTTCGCCAGATCGAGGACGCCCTCGTCGCCACCGGGTTTCCCAGCCGCAAGCGCCACCAGAACATCAACGTGCATTTTTACTATCAGCTCGCCATGATCACACACGGCGTGCGGCGCGCCGGCGCCGCCGCGTTGGATCTAGCCTACGTAGCCTGCGGGCGTTTGGACGCCTTTTGGGAATTCGGACTGAATCCCTGGGACATGGCGGCCGGAACTTTGCTGATCGCCGAAGCCGGCGGCCGGTGCTCGGACATGCACGGCGGGCCGGTCCGCATGCGCGGCCCGCATTTACTGACCGATAACGGCGCGATCCACGAGGGCATGCTCGAAGTGTTCGGCGAAGTGTTCCGGCGCGAATACCGCTACGCGATGCCTACGATTGAGTAGCCAGTCTTCGGATAGCTTCCCGAATCACGCGCTCGCTCACCGAGGAGAAACCGATGATAAACTCGCCGTCGGGAGGCGTGGTGAGATAGCACTCCGCCGAGCTGTTGAGCTGGACCTTCGCGGCGGCGGCCCTTTCGGCGATGCCGCGGCCTTCCAGGCGATCTTCGAAATGCACCAGGACGTGCATCCCGGCTTGGTCGCCGCGGATGCTGACCCGGTCTCCGAAGTGCCGCTCGAGCGATTCCACCAGCGCCGCGCGCCGGCTTCCGTAGACGCGGCGCATGCGCCGGATGTGGCGCTCCAGATGGCCTTCGGCGATGAAGTCGGCTAGAGCGGCCTGCTCCGCGACCGGATTATGGCGGTCGGCCAGCCATTTGGCGCGCTGCAGTGCAGGCACCAAACCCGGCGGTGCGATGATATATCCGATCCGCAACGCCGGAAACATTACCTTCGAAAATGTTCCGATATAGATCACCGCCACGTCCGCCGCCAATCCCTGCAGCGCGGGCAGAGGCGGCCCGCTGTAGCGATATTCGCTGTCGTAGTCGTCCTCGACGATCACGGATTTGTGCCGCCGCGCCCATTCGATCAGCTCCAGACGCCGCGCCAGCGACATCGCCACGCCGGTCGGGAACTGGTGCGACGGCGTGACGTAGACCACGCGCGCCTGGTGGCTCAATTCCCGGATCCGAATTCCGTTCTCGTCGATTCCCGCGCCGCGCAGCCGCGCGCCATAGCCCTCGAAAATGCGCCGCGCACCCTGATAGCCGGGGTTTTCGATGGCCACTTCGTCACCCGGCTCGAGCAGCAGCCGCGCGCAAAGATCGATGCCCTGCGCCGATCCATTCACGACGATCACCTGCGCGGGCGTGCAGCGCACCGCGCGCGACCGCGCCACATAGGCCGCGATTTCCCGGCGCAGCGGCTCGAACCCGGCCGATTCATCGGAGTAATCGAACAGCTCCGGCCGCGCGGACCGCAGATGCCGCATCACCAGCTTGCGCCAGGCGCCGATGGGGAACAGCGACAGATCGGGCCGCCATTGGGCCAGGCAAAGGAAACCCCGCGGAGTGTGCGCATAGGCAAAATCGCCGGTAAGCGCCGCGCCGTAGCGCGAGAGGCGGGGAGTGGGCGCCGCGGTTTCGCGCGCCGGCGGCTTGTGATTGGGCAGCTCCCGGCAGACGAAGGTTCCAGAGCCGCGAGCGGTCTCCAAGTAACCTTCGGCGATGAGTTGATCGTAGGCGACGGTCACCGTGCTGCGGGAGACCCCCAGGTCGCCCGAAAGCTCGCGGGTAGAGGGAACGCGTTCAGCGGGACGAAAGCGCCCACTGAGGATTCCTTGCCGCCACTGCTCGTAGAGCTGGCGATGCAGCGGCGCCGGGGCCGTTCGGTTGAGGATGAACGCAGCTCGCATAGTGGACTGCTCTAGTTTATCAAAAGTGGATCTTTCTTCGGTCCACGTTTCCGGGTAGTATCGAGCCAGGTTGATATCAATCATGGACACCTACCCCCCCACCGAACGAACGCAGGTCCGGCGGCGCTCGCAGCGCGGCGTTTACGATAAAGCGCAGGTTCACGCCATCCTGGACGAAGGGTTCATCTGCCACATCGGATTCGTCATCGACGGCCAGACGCATGTGGTGCCCACGGCGTATGCGCGCGCGGAGGAACAGATTTATGTACATGGATCCCCGGCCAGCCGGCTGATGCGCGGCGGCGGCGACGGAGGCGAGCTCGACCTTTGCCTCACCGTGACGCTGGTGGACGGATTGGTTCTGGCGCGTTCCGCATTCCACACCTCGATCAACTACCGCTCGGTGGTCGTGTTCGGCAAGGCGCGGCCAGTGACGGACCTGATCGAGAAATGGCAGGCGCTGCGCTCGTTCACCAATCACGTGATCGCCGGCCGTTGGGAACAGGTGAAGCAGCCTAACGAGCAGGAGCTCAAGGCCACCAGCGTTCTGGCGCTCGCGCTCGACGAGGTCTCGGCGAAAATTCGGACCGGGCCGCCGCTCGATGACGAAGAAGACTACGCGTTGCCGGTATGGGGCGGCGTGGTGCCCCTGCGGCAACAGTTCGGCGAACCGGCGCCGGACGGCCGGGTGCTGGATGGAATCGCGGCGCCGCATCTGAGCCGCTAATTCAATTACGGCTTTGGACGGCGGCTTTGGTTCCGCGCAAAGTGTTCTTCATCGATTCGCGGGGGAAGCTTTCGAGGAACCCCTTCAATAGCCAGCCCAGTCCTGGAGGCACATCGCGCGAAAGCGAAATGGCTTCGCAGCGCGCATACACGCCGCCGTCGGCGGCCTCAAAGCGCCAGTAGGAATTCAGGCGCCACAGAAAACCGGAGTCGGAGCCTTGCGGGACTTCGTCGACATACGATTTGTCCGGATCTTTGACTTCGCCCAC
>JASIGB010000595.1:0-4181 GCA_030045355.1 Bryobacteraceae bacterium | reverse complement strand
CGGTAAAATCGATGCCGTGCCGGCTCATCGATCGTGGGCTGCTTTCGCGCATCGAGCAGCCGGTCCAGCAGATAGATGGCCCACACGGTCAGGCCTAGCACTAGCCTCCACGCCGTCCGAACTGGCAGCTCGAACCGATACGCCAGAAAATCCTGCCACAGCACCGCCACTACCGGAGCATCCAGGCTCAGCAGGTTGGGCCACAGCCAGAACGGCGCGGAGTCACGCTCGGAAACCATCCTTTTTCCACGGTACCGCGCGCCGGAGCAGGGCCGCGCGTAAACAAGCCGTTGTCATCCGTCCTTAAGACCCCAATGCCATAATGGGCCAAGGCACATCCCATGCTCCAGACTGAATCTGGAACTCGCAAGCCCGTCGGAAAAGGCAAGAGTTCCGCGCGTCGCCGCACGCTGGATGTTTTCTTCCGCCCCAAGAGCGTCGCAGTGATCGGCGCTACCGAAGCGCCGCACAGTGTGGGCCGCTCCCTCCTCACCAACCTCAAGGACGCCGCATTCCCGGGAGTGATCTATCCCGTGAATCCCAAGCGCGACACGCTGCTGGGTCTTGCTTGTTACCACAGCATCGCCGATGTTCCCCTGCCTGTGGATCTCGCCGTGATCGCGACTCCCGCGGCCACGGTTCCGGGCGTTGTCCGCGAGTGCGCCGACGCCGGCATTCCCGCGGCCATTGTCATCTCCGCCGGATTTCGTGAGATCGGCGAACGCGGCGCCGTGCTCGAAGATCAGATCCTCAAAGAAGCGCGCGAAGGCGGCATGCGCATCGTGGGCCCCAATTGCCTGGGCTTGATGAGCCCGCACGACAAGCTCAACGCCACTTTCGCCAGCGCCATGGCGCGGCCCGGCCATCTCGGCTTCATCAGCCAAAGCGGTGCGCTGTGCACCGCGATCCTCGATTGGAGCCGGCGCGAAATGGTCGGCTTCAGCGCCTTCATCTCCATCGGCTCCATGCTCGACGTCGGATGGGGCGACCTGATCCAGTATTTGGGCGACGATCCTAAGACGCGCAGCATCGTGCTGTACATGGAATCGGTCGGCGATGCGCGCAGCTTTCTGTCGGCCGCCCGCGAAGTCGCGCTCTCGAAGCCCATCATCGTCATCAAACCCGGCCGCACCAAGGCCGCCGCCAAAGCCGCCGCTTCGCACACCGGCGCGCTCACTGGACAGGACGACGTTCTCGACGCGGCTTTCCGCCGCTGTGGCGTCCTGCGCGTCGATACCATCGCCGAGCTGTTCTACTTGGCCGAAGCGCTCGATAAACAGCCGCGTCCGAAAGGCCCGCACTTGGGCATCGTGACCAACGCCGGCGGACCCGCGGTGCTCGCCACTGACGCGTTGTTGACGCACGGCGGCCAGTTGGCCGATCTCGCGCCCGCCACCATCGAACAGCTCGATTCGTTCCTGCCTCCGCATTGGAGCCGTGGAAACCCGGTCGATATTCTCGGCGACGCTACTCCCGAAAAATACGCAAAAGCGGTGGATCTTGTGGTAAACGACCCAACCACCGACGGCACGCTCGTGATTCTCGCGCCCCAGGCTGTCACCGATCCCTCGGCCGTCGCCCGGCAATTGGCCGCGCTTCCGAAATCGTCGACCAAGCCGCTCATCGCGAGCTGGATGGGCGGCGTCGACGTCGCAGCCGGCGAAGGCATCCTCAACCAGGCCGGAATCCCGGTTTACCCGTATCCCGATTCCGCCGCCCGCGTCTTCGAATTCATGTGGCGATTCAGCGCCAGCCTTCAGGCGCTCTACGAGACGCCCACCGCGATCGACGTGCTCACTTCCGAAGACGCCGCTGCGCGCGCCGCGTCCATTATCGCCAACGCCCGGGCGCGTGGCCGCACGCTGCTCACCGAAGCTGAGTCGAAAAATCTGCTGGCGGCTTACGGCATTCCGGTGACCGTCACCGAGATCGCCACCGGCTCGGACGAAGCCGTCCAAGCCGCCGCGCGCCTGGGCTATCCCGTGGTGCTCAAGCTGCACTCGGAAACCATCACGCACAAAACCGACGTCGGCGGCGTGCGCCTCAATCTTACGGACGAAGCGGCCGTGCGCGCTGCTTATAATGCGATCGCCGAGTCGGTCGCGAAAGTCGCGCATGGATCCGATTTTCTCGGCGTCACCGTGCAGCGCATGGTGCGCACCGAAGGCTACGAGCTCATCCTCGGGTCGAGCATCGATTCGCAGTTCGGCCCCGTCATCCTATTCGGCGGCGGCGGCCAGCTTGTCGAAGTCTACAAGGACCGCGCGGTCGCGCTTCCACCGCTCACCACCACGCTTGCGCGCCGCATGATGGAACGCACCAAAATCCTCACGGCCCTGAAAGGCGTGCGCGGCCGAAAGCCCGTGGATCTGGACGCTCTGGAGCGGCTGATCGTGCACTTCAGCTACTTGGTCACCGACCAAAGCTGGATCAAGGAAATCGATATTAATCCGCTGCTCGCTTCTCCCGATGGCATCGCTGCGCTCGATGCCCGCGTGGTTCTGCATCCGGCGGACACGGCCGTTCTGCCGCGCCCCGCCATCCGGCCGTATCCCGGGCAGTACGTCGAGCCTTGGAAATTTCCCGACGGCACCGATGTCGTCATCCGTCCCATTCGCCCCGAAGACGAGCCGCTCATCGCCCGCTTCCACACGCATCTATCCGAGCGCAGCGTCTACCTGCGCTATTTCCATTTGATCGATCTCGACTCCAGAGTCTCGCACGACCGTTTGATCCGCGTCTGCTTCAGCGATTACGATCGCGACATCGCGCTCGTGGCCGACCACACGGATCAGGAGACCGGCGAGCACGAAATCCTGGCCGTCGCGCGCCTGCGCAAGGTCGACGCCTCCGATTCCGAGCTGGCAGTGCTGATCACCGACGAATACCAGGGCCGCGGTCTTGGCACCGAAATGTCGCGCCGTCTGGTGGACATCGCCCGTTCGGAAAAAATGGCGCGCGTCATTGCGGAAATTCTGCCGGAAAATATCCACATGCAGCGCGTCTGCCACGAACTCGGCTTTCGCATGGAGCACTCCTTGGATACGGGCGGGATTCACGCGGTCTATCAAATTTCCGGTTGATCCGGCGATTCGCTGTTAACCCACCAGCGCCGCCAACTCCTGAACCGCGCTCTTCATGCTTTCAGACTCGGCGGCCAACTGCTCCGCCGCGGCGGCGCCTTGCTCGGCATGTGCCGCGGTGGATTGCGTCACTAGTTCCATCTCCGCGATCGCCTTGGCGATCTGCTCGGCTCCGTTCGCCTGGTCAGCGCTGTGTTGGGCGACGGTGTCGGCGAGATTCTTGACAGTGTCGCGAACGCTCCCGCTTTGAGCTCGCGAATTTTCCAGCCGCTCCAAACGCATGTTACTTTCCTTGGCGTCCGCGATGTTTCGGTGGATGAGATCGGTGCTGGATCTCGCCGCTTCCGCGCAGCGCTGGGCCAGCGTCCGTACTTCATCAGCCACTACCGCGAAGCCCGTGCCCGCTTGGCCTGCCCGCGCTGCCTCCACGGCTGCATTGAGTGCGAGTAGATTAGTTTGGAACGCGATATCGTCAATCACCTTTAGAGTCCGGGACATTTCTCCGCTGGAGGAATTGATGGAGTTGATGGTCTGGGCGAGTTCCTCGGCGGCGATTCGCCAGCCTTTTCCGATCTCCTGCGCCTGCGCCAGGAGCTCGGAACATTCCCGCGCCGCTTCGGCGTTATGATTCGTGGCCGCGCTCATCTCACTCATCGTGGCCGTGGTCTCTTCCAGAGCGGCCGCTTGTTTGGTAGCCCCCGCGGCGAGCGCTTGGGTGGAGGAGGAGACCTGTGCCGCTGCCACGGCAACCTGTTCGGCGCTGCTGCGAATCTCCGCAACAGTGCGCCCCAACAGGCCGTTGATCCGCCGCAGCATTACGAGCGACGTGGTGGCAAACGCGGCGATCAGGATCGGCAGCACCGCCGCCATCGTGAGCGAGCTGCTTCTCACCGAGCTCGCCAACTGTTCTTGCCGCCGGGCCATCAGAACCACGACGCGATCGATCAGATCCGTCGGCGCGCGATCCTGCCCCTGAACCAGCGCATCGGCGCCATGCGGATTCCGGCCTTGGGAGTCTTCGAACCGTTTCAGAGCGGCGGCGTACTTCGCGGACATGGTCTGGTGGGCAGACGCGAAGTGCTCTATCAGACTCCGAGC
>JASIGB010000594.1:0-5636 GCA_030045355.1 Bryobacteraceae bacterium | reverse complement strand
AGATTTTCGTCAAGAACGATCAGGGCGAGAAGATCGTGCTAGAAACGTCGCGGCCGGGCGATATTTTCGGCGAAATCTCGTTGCTCGATGGAGGGTCACGCACGGCCTGGGTGGTGGCGCTGAGCGAAGCAGAAGTGCTGCGGCTGGATCGCGAGCATTTCGAAGATTACGTCCGCCAATACCCTCCCGCGGCGTTGAATCTGCTGAGCGTCGCCGCGCGCCGGTTGCGCAAGAGCGATGAGATGATTCGCCGCACGGTGACGCGCAACGCCAACGACGTGGCCGAGGAACAAGGGACCGTGCTCACGCGCGTGGCCGATGCGGTTCCTTCGTTCACGGGCAGCATCGGATCGCTGGCCTTTCACGCGCTATTTCTGGGCGGCTGGATCGCGATGAATCTCAGCGTGATCGGGCATCTGAAAGCGTTCGATCCCTATCCGTTCGAGTTTCTCTCCGTGATCGTTTCGCTCGAAGCGATCTTCCTCACTTTGTTCGTGCTCACCAGCCAAAACCGGCAGCGCGCGCGGGACCGCATCCGGTCGGACATCGAATTCGAATCCAGCCTCAACACCGAAACCAAGATCGCTTTTCTGCACGAGAAAATCGATAAGCTGGCCGAGAGCCAGTACTCGCTGCTGGTAAACACCGCGAAGCTGTTGGAGCGGCGGGGCTAGCCGGAAGTAAAAACCGCGGATCGCAGCACAAAGCCCAATCGCGCGCCGCCGCGCGAAACGATGTACGGGTTGCGAACGCGCATCTGGAGAATCGTAGGAACGCCGGTTTTCAGCCACGCGACAGGGACCGTGCGCCGGTACACAATCTCGCCGTCCCGCGCGAAACGCGCTTGATCGAGCAAGTGGCCGTTGACGTAGAAATCGATCAACAATGGGCCAGTCTGCTTCAGCGCCTCGGCCGGAATGTAGAAGTGCTCGCGGAATACATTGTGCTGAATCGACGACAGCCGAAATTGCAGCTCCGGCTGGTCGAGCGTCCAATAGCCGTCGGCCGCCGAACCGGATGCGAGCACGTCTTTGACGATGTAATGGCGAGCGGCCGGCGTTCCAGCCAGCATGCATTCTGACCAACCGGCGCTGTGCACCACGGCCTTCAACAAATGAAGCTGGATGCTGAGAGCGGCATCAGTATTGTCGAGCTCCACATAGCGGCCGTTTTCGAAATCGAGGACATAATCGTAATGCGGGAGTTGATCGAGCGGGATGCGCTGTTCGGGCCGGCCGTTCAACTGCGTGATGAAGAGATTGGGGTCGCGGTAATAGAGATGCAATAGAAAATACATGTACCAGTCGTCATCGAGCGGCGTGTGAACGAACAGGAGCATGGCGCCATGCGGCAACGTGGGATAAGCCTGCGAAAACTGATCCAGAGCCTTCTTGTACGGCGAGAACCAGGCGCGCGGCGCGGGCGGGGCGTAATGATAATCGATGAACACCATCGCCAGCGCCGTCGCGGCGAAAAGCGCGCTCGAGGCTGCGCGGGGCGACGGGCCTTTCGAAAAGAAGCCGGTCAAGGTTGCCTTCAGCCGCGCGAGGAAGGCCGCCGCGGCGAGTGCCAACCCGGCTAATGGCAGGTAGAGAACGAATCCGAGCCGCGTGGCAATGAACGCCACCGGCAGAAGGGCGATCCAAAAGAACAGCAGGCCGAACCACACTACGCGGCTGCGTGCCCAAAGCGCGATCGCGATCAGAACAGCGCAGAAAATCGCGATCTCAGCAGGACTCAGCGGATTGACTCCATAGTGCGCGGACGGGTTGTTGCGATAGATGACGTACGCCAGATACGTCCCCGTTTCTTCGACCCAACGCGACAGCGTATAGCTCGGACCATAGCCTTGGAGGTGAGCGATGCCGCCACTGGCGAATCTGGCCGGAAGCCAGGCCAACACGCAGAGAGCGACGAACAGCGCGGTTCGCGCCTCGCGAATGGACCATCGTGCGATGGCGCGCACGCCGCGGAAATCGGGCGGATGGAAAATCAATTCATAGGTTAAGAGAATCGCGGGCAGGGTCGCGGCCATTTCCTTCGAATCGAGCGCGAGAATCTGGCAGGCGAGCACGCCCAGCGTCCGCCGGAGTCCCGGTAAGCGATTTTGCGTTCGCGGCTGCAAGTAGATGATGAGAGCCGAACTGAAAAAGAGAAAGCAGAAGACGTCGTACATCGCGCCCGCGCTGTAATAGAGGCTGGCGAGTTTGCCATGAAACGCGAAGAGCAACAGCGCGATTCCGGCGATTTCGCGTGATCCGCTGAGCCGTTTGAATAACAGGTAGGCGATTCCTAAATTCAGGAAGATCGCCGCGTAATAGATCGCATAAAGCGGTTGAGGATTAAAACCCCAAATGGCAAAGACGCTGCGGTACACCAGCGCGCCGATGGGCCGATAGTAAGGCGCCCAAAAGAAAACGATTGCTTTGAAGAGCGGAAACGGCTTGCTCCAATAGCCGTACAAGTTCATCAAATCGTCGTGGCTGTAGTAGACGAAAGGCGCGCGGCGAGTGAAGTAAACGAACAGTCCGGCCACGAAGAGGCCCGCCAGGAACGCCAGCAGACGGTCCGCGGTGCCGCGCTGGGTCGGAGTGTCCACGACTCAGCCTACCGCGCCAACCGTCAATCGCGCGCGGGCGCCCTGTATCATCGAAACATGGACCTGAAAAGCTACACGACATTAGGCCGCACCGGCCTGCGCGTCAGCCCGCTGTGTCTCGGCGCGATGACTTTTGGAACCCAGTGGGGCTGGGGCGCCGATGAGACCGTGGCGCGCTCCATCTTCGACCGCTACGTCGACGCTGGAGGCAATTTCATCGACACGGCCGATGGCTACCAAGGCGGCCAAAGCGAACAGATGTGCGGCAAGTTCATCAACGAGCGCAAGCTGCGCGATCAAATCGTGCTCGCCACCAAGTTCACCTTCAACGGCTCGCCGGGAAATCCGAACTCGGGCGGCAACGGCCGCAAGAACATCTATCGCGCCATCGACGCATCTTTGAAGCGCCTGAACCTGGATTACGTGGACCTGTATTGGCTGCACGCCTGGGATACCGTCACACCAGTGGAAGAGGTGGTGAACACGCTGACGGACCTGGTTCACGCTGGCAAGATCCGGCATTACGGCTTTTCCGATACGCCGGCGTGGTACGTCGCGCGCGCCTATACGCTGGCCGAGCAGCAAGCGAAAGAGCGCGTCGCGGCGCTGCAACTGGAGTATTCCCTCATCGAGCGTAATATCGAGCGCGAGCACATTCCGGTGGCGCAGGAGCTCGGAATCGCGATCTGTCCGTGGAGCCCGCTCGGCGGCGGATTCCTGACCGGAAAATACAAGCGCCAGGGCGATACCGGAACTGGCGACGGCCGGCTCACCAAGGGCAGCCCGTTCAACAAATTCACCGAAAACAACTGGCGCATCCTGAATGTTCTGCTCGAAGCGAGCCGCGAGCTGGGGAAAACGCCGGCGCAAGTGGCGATTCAATGGTGCGCGACGCAGCCGGGGATCACGTCCACCATCCTGGGCGCGAGCAGCCTGGCGCAGCTCAACGACAATCTGGGATCGCTCGACTTCACCATCCCAGCCGACCTGCGCAAGCGCTTAGACGAAGCGAGCGCGCTCGAAGCCGTGCATCCGTATGTTTTCTTCGGCGGGATGATCCAGGGGATGATTCACGGCGGCGTACAGGTGAAGGCCTGGAAGGCCGCATCGGGACAATGAGATGAACGCTGACGGCTGTCGAGCACAAGCGCCTTCAGACGGTCGGGACATTAGCTCCGACCGGCTGCTGACATCAAGCGAACGCACGAACAGTTTGGCGCGATTCCAGGGGACCCATCGTTAAACTACCCCGACGACACGCCCTCGCTAAACTGAATCAAGCGTGCGATATACAATGACCCCCGGGAGGTTTGCGTGGGAACTGAACGAATGGTGTGGTGGGTGATCGGCGCAGTCGCCTTTGCGGCTGGAACATTGCCGGCGCAGGTGCCGCCGGACGTCGCGACGAAACTGATTGCGATCGGACGGGGAGTATGCGTTCCGGAAACCGCGGAACTCTATGCGCCGTTGCAGCCGAAAGCTCCCTATGCGGGTGTGAAGTTTACCCGTGACGTCTCTTTCGGGCCCGACGCCAAGAACGTCCTCGACGTGGCAGAGCCGGAAACAGGTGGCGGATCGCGGTCCGTGCTGATCTATCTATCCGGTGGCGCCGGTAACAAGCAACAGGGTGGTCCAAACGGCGCGGCTTTCTACGACAACATCATGGTGTGGGCAGTGAAGAGCGGCATGGTCGGAGTGAACATGCAACGGCGCAGCGGCGAGGCGTGGGACGATCCAGCGAAAGACGTGAGCCTCGTGGTCGAGTGGGTGAACAAAAACATCGCCCAGCACAAAGGGAATCCGGAGCGGGTTTTCGCCTGGTCGCAGTCCGCCGGGAACATTCCCCTCAGCACCTATGTCGCCCACTCCGAGTTTTGGGGAAGCCAAGGCATTGGTCTCAAGGGCGTGATCTTCATGTCGCCACCAGCCTTCGACATTCTCCCTGTAGTCCCGCCGCCAGTACAGGGTGCTGCATTCGCCCCCTGCGGATCTCCGAATGGCGGCTCTCCCGCCGTTCCGGCGGCCGGAGGCGGGCCGGGCGGCCGCGGTTTTGGCAGGGGAGGTGCGACGCCTCCGGACCCTGCCACTCAGCTAGCCCGTTCGAATCTGCCGGGGCTGACGGGTTCGAAGATACCTTTCATGATCTCGACAGCAGAGCTCGATCCCCCCAACATCATCGGGTTCGCTGAGACGCTGCGGGATGAGCTAAAGAAGTCGAACCGCAACGTAAGCTACGTCGTGTATAAGGACCACAGCCACATCTCCGAGGTGATGTCGCCAGACACGGCCGATAAAAGTGTCACCGGGCCGATCCTCAAGTGGATGAATAGCGTCAAGTAGTTAATCCTGGCGGTTGCCGATATGTCCGGCGTCGCTAAACAAAGCGTCTATATCTCCGCGTTTGACGCGACCGAAAAAAGCTCGATGTGTCGCATTCTCGATGTGTCGCATTAACGATAATTACCTCGCACGCCGGGCCAGCGGCTTCGTTCTTGTCGCCATCTCGCAGATGGGAGGAGTTCAACCGGGCTGTTGCCCTATTATCGGCAGCATTCTGCTCTGGAGATGGTCGCAGCTGCGACCTACCACAGGGCTTCGCTCACCGCCAAGATCTCAGCAGCGCTCACACAAGCAGGAACGCAGCCCCGGCAAAAGACCGTGCCGGTGAGGTCCTCGCGGCCCCTAAGAGTAACTTTCAGTGGAATACAATCACTATACGCAGCTGGCCGAGCGGATTACCCAAGTCGCCAGCGTGGAGGATGAATGCGGAGTCGAGCTCTCGTTTGGGTTTGCGGGTTGTGTCTAAGCGCCGCCCTTTCGGGATTAGCACAGGAGGGGCATCCGCTGACGGGCACCTGGGCTGGGGACAATGGTGTGACGGCAACCGAGCGGCATCATCTGACCATCGTGATGGACTGGGACGGCGACAATCTCACGGGCACGATCAATCCCGGACCCGATGCGATCCCCATCAAAAGCATCTATCTCGATGTCGCCACCTGGACCGTCCGCATCCAAGCCGACACCAAGGATGCCG
>JASIGB010000593.1:0-3119 GCA_030045355.1 Bryobacteraceae bacterium | reverse complement strand
ACCAGCATTTCCGCGTTTGCCAGAAGAATAATCGCCGTTAGGTGGTCGGCACTTTCTCCCTTCGTGCTGGAGACGACAATCGTCTCGCCCGGCTTCAAATCTTGCACTGTTGCGGCAGGCATCGATTCAACCATTTGTGCAATGCTTGGCGCTCCTGCCGGCGGCGGTCCAGCAAAGCCGCCCCCAGGAGGTGGGCCGCCGGGAAAGCCACCTTGCGGCGCACCACCGGGAAAGCCGCCGCGCGGCGTACTACCGCCTCCCGGAGGCGCACCGGCTCCCGGAAAGCTTGGCATCTGTTTGATCTTGGAGTCAGGCGTGAGCTTGATGCTCAGGAGCTTGCCGGTCCCCATTTCCTTAACAGTAAGTTCCGGGGTTGAGGCATCCACCGACACCACCGAACCGGCCACGGTCAGAAATGTTCCGAACACAACTTCATCAGCGCGTAGAGAAAGGCCGTCGGCGCTTTTCTCGCCGCGTGCGCGAAGCTGATCGCCGGCATGGACCTCCGCCAGCATGCTTGGCTTGGCGTCCGAGAACCGAACTGAATCGGGAGCATACCTGCGAAACTTGGTCTGATCGGATACCGCGACCGTGGGAGTTGTCTCTCCCTGGAGCGATCGAACGCGCAACGTGATGTTGTTACCGCTGATGGCGGTGACCAGGCCTGAGATGCCGTGAGTGTTCCACTCCTGGCGCTCGGCTTCGTCGCGCTTTTGAATGTCCGACGCGGACATGATCACGATACGCCGGATGTTCGTGCTATTAGGCTCCAGGGTCACTAAAACGCGATCGCCGATGGTCAATTCAGTTACCTTGGCCGGCGTCGCGTTCTTCAAGCTCTTCTCTCCGGGCGCCACTCTCAAGCCCACGGTATCGGGGGTCAGCTTCAAATCTACCGGCGCGCCTTTGTCAGGGGCGATTTCGACCTGCGCGTCGGGCTTGAAAGCCGCTACCGTACCGACAAAGGATTGACTCGCAGGAGCCTGGCACCATGCTCGCCCGATCATGATGGCTGCAAAGACGACTACTGTCCGCGTGCACCGGAGCATTTTCTACAGTGGACAACAGGCCGGCCTTCGATGCGCCTTAATTTTTGTAAAACTCGCGCTTCGCTGGTTCCAGCAACGTTTTCGCTTGCGATACAGTGAGGACAACAGCCCAGAACGGAACGAATGGAGACCAAGACGGAACAGGCTGCATCCGCGCCATCGATACTGATCGTTGACGACGATACGGAGCTCTGCGCGCTGATGAAGGATTTTCTTTCCTCGAACGGTCTTGCGATCGAGGCTGTTCACGAGGGTAGGATCGGGTTGGCTCGAGCGCTGGAAGGCAATTTCGACCTCGTCATTCTCGATGTCATGTTGCCATTGCTGAATGGTTTTGAATTGTTGAGTACGATTCGGAAGCGAAACGGCGTTCCTGTGATCATGTTGACGGCGCGCACGGCAGAACAAGACCGCGTACTTGGTCTCAATACCGGAGCCGACGACTATCTTCCCAAGCCGTTCGGTCCCGAGGAACTGCTCGCGCGCATTCGAGCGGTATTGCGCCGCACGAAACGGGGGGAACTCATCGGGGCGCAAAAGATTTCGGCCGGAGGTGTCGAGCTCAATCCTCAGACACGCGAAGCCTGGTATCAAGGCGAACCGGTGGATCTCACCTCCATCCAATTCGACATTCTCGAGTTTTTGGTGCGGTCGGCTGGGCGTACCGTTTCCCGGGACGAGTTAACCACGGTGCTTTATCAACGCCCTTCCACGCCCTACGAGCGTTCCTTAGACGTTCACATCAGCCATTTGCGCCGGAAGCTCAACGACACCCGCGGAGCATTGATTTACACCATTCGCGGCGTCGGGTATCTGTTTGCCCCCCGATCGGACTTGCAATGAAATCGCTTTACCTGAAGATTCTGCTCGGATGCCTGGTCACGCTCCTGGTGTCCTTCGGCGCGTTCTTTGTCATCTCCACATTTGTGGCGCGCCACGCGGCAGGACCTCGTGGCTTAATCGCGGGCATCCATCGTTGGCAGACGGCCGAGGCAGTGGAAGTTTATGAATCGCGCGGCGTAGAAGGGCTTCGCAACTATTTCGCGAAGCTGCATCGTTTCATTGGGGAACAGGATTATCTCACGGACTCACACGGAAAAGACGTGCTCGCCGGAAGCGACCTATCGTCGCTGCTCACGATGGCTCGCCCAGGTTTCGCCCCCCCGCCGGAAATCGATGGCCATATCGTCATTGTGAATTCGTCTGACGACGGCCGTTATCGCTTGATCACTCTGGCCGAACCGCCTATCCCCCTTCTGAATCTATTTCCGTTTTATTTCCTAATTCTTGTCGCCGTCGCGTTAGTGTGCTGGCTTCTGGCCCTAAACATCGCGACCCCGCTGCGTGATCTCTCCCGCGCCGTAGACCGGTTTGGACGCGGCGAACTGGACGTTCGATTGCAGTCGCGGCGGCGCGATGAAATTGGAGATCTCAGCCGGAGCTTCGACCACATGGCTGACCGCATTGAAACTCTCGTCACTGCCGAAAGGCGCCTGCTCCAAGACGTGTCGCACGAGCTGCGCTCACCACTTGCCCGCTTGAGCTTCGCCGCGGAATTGGCGCGAACAGCCGAGGATCGCGATCGGGCGGCGGGAAGACTCAAGAAGGAAATCGCGCGGCTAACTTCGCTCGTGGGCACGCTTGTGGAAGTAACCCGGGCTGAAGGAGATCCTACCTCCGCACACTTCGAGCCCGTGTCCTTGGGCGACCTGCTTTGCGAAGTAGTAGACGATTGCCAGGTAGAGGCGGAAGCCCGCGGCTGCATGATCACAATGACAGCCGATCAGCAAGTAACGCTATGCGGCGATCGGGAGCTATTGCGCCGCGCGCTGGAGAACGTAGTCCGAAACGCAATCCGCCATACCCCGGAAGATTCCGAAGTGGACGTGGAGATGAAGGTTACACACCAGACCGTCCATATTTGCGTACGAGATTACGGGTCGGGCGTTCCGGAAGAGTTGGTGCCGCGTATATTTCAGCCGTTCTACCGGGTGGATGATTCGCGCGACAGTGCAACCGGCGGCGTCGGGCTGGGCCTCGCCATCACACAGCGCGCCGTTGCCGTTCATC
>JASIGB010000592.1:0-21950 GCA_030045355.1 Bryobacteraceae bacterium | reverse complement strand
TTCATCACGAAAAAACATATCGCCCGCAGAACGGTGCTGAAAGCCGCCGGAGTTAAGCTGGCGCTGCCGTTTCTCGAGGCCATGGTGCCGGCGGCGACGGCGTTGGCCCAAACGGCCGCGGTGCCCAAAATGCGCGCGGGATTCTTCTACATTCCCCACGGCGCCATCATGTACAACACGTCGTACGGCGCGGCGATGGACAAGTGGACACCGAGCGGGGCGGGCGAAAATTTCAAGCTCAGCTCGATTCTCGCGTCGCTCGAACCGTACAAGAAATACATCAGCTCGTTCGGCAACCTGGAAAACGCCGCTACGGCGGGATCGGTGCATACGTTCAATCCTGCGACGTGGCTCAGCGCCACGCGCCCGGATACCGGCGGTCCCAAGGCGCACATGGCCATCACGCTCGATCAGGTGCTGGTCAAGTTCATCGGACAGGACACGCCGCTGCCGTCGCTCGAAGTGGCGTCGGAGACGACGAACCAGACGGCGGCGGGCGGCGGCGGACCTTATACGACGCTATCGTTTCGCGACGCGGATTCGCCGCTGCCCATGGAGTACAACCCGCGTAAGGTTTTCCTGGAGCTGTTCGGCGAAGGCGACACGCCCGAGGCTCGCGCCGCCGTCACCCACCAGACCGGCAGTTTGCTCGACATGATCATGGACCGCACCAAGCAGCTCCAGGGGCAACTGGGAAGCACGGACCGCGCCGCGCTCGACGGATATCTGGACAGCGTGCGCGAGATCGAGCGGCGGACCGAGAAGGCGAGCGCCAAAGACTGGTCCGGTGTGAAAATCCCCGACGCGCCGGCCGGGGAGTTGGATCAATTCCCCGATCAGGTAAAGCTGATGTTCGATCTGCTCGCGATCGCTTATCAGGCCGACCTGACGCGCGTGGCCTCCTACATCATGGTCGCCGAGGGCACCGACCGCACCTACAACCACATCGGGGTTCCCGATTCGTTTCACCCCGTGTCGCACCACGCCAACGATATCGAGCGGCTCAAAAAGCTGGTGAAGATCCAGACCTGGCACGTAGAGCAGTTCGCGGCGTTCGTGAAAAAAATGTCGGAAACTCCCGACGGACAAGGCAGTTTGCTCGATCATTCCATCTTTATGTACGGGTCGAACATGAGTAACAGCGACCTGCACAACAACTATCCGGAGCCGAACATCGTCGTGGGGGGCGGCGCGGGGAAGATGAAGATGCTCGGCCAGCATATTCTGCTGCCGGAGAAGACGCCCATCGCCAATCTGCACCTGACGTTGTTGCAAAAGGTGGGGCTGGAACGTGACAAGTTCGGCGACAGCACGGGAGTCATCGCTGGAGTTTAAATGAACCGACGAGAGCTACTGAAAAGCGGCATCGCTGCGACGCTCGGGTTATGCGCTTCGCGCAGGGCCGTCGCACAGCAGCGTCTCACGGACAAGATCTCGGTGGTCGACGCCTATGGCGTGAACTTGGTGTCGTTTTCTGGAGGCGACGGCCTGTTGTTGGTGGACGGTGGCAACTACAGTTTGGCTGGCGATAGCGCGTTGGTCATTCCGAACGTAAGAATTCTTTTCAACACCCACTATCACATCGATCAGACGGGCGATAACGCACGGTTCGCGGCCCAGGGCGCGAAAATCATCGCCCACGAACGCACGCGCCAGTGGATGGCAAGCGATTATTGGGTTCCCTCCGAAGATCGCTACGAGAAAGCCCGCCCGAAGGCCGCCTGGCCCACCGAAGTCTTCGAGACGGCGCGCTCTTGGAACATAGGCGATGAGCAGATCGATTGCGGCTACCTGGAATTAGCCCACACCAGCGGCGACATCTACGTCCACTTCAAGAATTCGAACGTTCTTGCCGTCGGCGACGTCGCATCGCCCCTGCGCGACCCGGCGCTCGATTGGTTCACCGGGGCCTGGATCGGCGGCCGCGTGGACGCGATGGACACTCTGCTTAAAATCGCGAACGATCAAACGAAAATTGTGCCCGCGTACGGCCCCGTGATGACACGCACCGAGTTCAAGGCCGAGCGCGACATGATGGAAGAGGTTCGCAAGCGCCTGTTCGACCAGGTGCGCGAAGGCGAAGGCCCTGAAGACATGCTGCAGGCTGGCCTGCTGAACGGTCTGCCTCGCACCTGGAAAGATCCCGAAAAATTCCTGTATGCTGCCGCCAAAGGCCTGTGGGCGCATCATGACAAGATTGATCCCAATGTCGTCTAGGGTTATCGTTCTTATTTGCGCGCTGGCCGCCGCCCTGCCGGTTTTGTCGCAGACTCCGGCCGTTCCGCTGGCGACGCTGATCGAACAAGGCAATCGCAAAGCCGCGCTCGCCCAGATTCACGCCGGTGCCGACGTGAACGCAGCGCAGCCGGACGGCACCCGCCCCATCCACTGGGCAGTCTACAAGGTGGATTATGAGATCCTCGATGCACTGATCGCTAAGAAAGCGAAAGTCGACGTGACTAACGAATTCGGATCCACGCCGCTCGGAGAAGCGGCTAAGCTGGGCGACGCCAGGATGGTAAAGGCGCTGCTCGCCGCCGGTGCGCGGCCGGATCTTGCCAATCAGGACGGCGAGACGCCTCTGATGCTGGCGATCAAGACTGGAGAGCTGCCCGCGGTCGAAATGCTTCTTGAAGCCGGCGCGAACGCGAACGCGCGCGAGAAGTTTCACAAGCAAACGGCGCTGATGTGGGCCGCTACAGCGTCCAAGAACGCGGGCGAGCTGGTGAAGCTGCTTCTCGCGAAGGGTGCCGACGTGACGCCTCGGGCGCTGTACAGCGATTGGCCGAGCCAGATCACTTCGGAGCCCCGCGCGCAGTACCGTCCGGTCGGCGGGCTGACCGCGCTGCTATATGCGGCGCGCGACAGCTGTTATGAATGCGTGGAGGAACTGCTCGGCGCGGGCGCAGACGTGAACTATCCGACGCCCGAAGGCGTAACGCCGCTGATGCTCGCCCTCGACAACGATCACAACGAGGTCGCCAAACTGCTGCTCGAGCACGGCGCCAACGCCAACCTCTGGGACTGGTGGGGACGCACGCCGCTCTACATCGCGATCGATCGCCGGGAGGCCGTGATCGCTCCCCTGCGCACCGGGATCGCCACCATCGGCAACCGCGCTGCTCCTCCTCCCACCCACGCTCCCGGCCATCCGCCCGTTTCTACCATGGACATGATCCAAGCTCTGCTGGCCGCGGACATCGATGTCAATGCGCAGCTCAACATGCATCGCCCCAGCCGCGGGGGAAATAGCGGACGCTTCGTCGAGGAGTTCTACAATACCGGATGCACGCCGCTGATGCGCGCCACGCTTTCAAGCGACGTGGAAGTGGTGCGCATGCTGCTCGCGAAAGGCGCCGACCCCAATATCGGCGCCATGGGCCTGACGCCGTTCCTGGTTGCGGCGGGCGTCGGAACCGGCGGAAAAGGGACTGGGTTGGCGTCCGCCACCAGCACCGGCTTTGCCCCCAACATGGCGATCATGGATCTGCTCATCGCGCACGGCGCCGATGTGAATGCACGAGTCACCGGCATGGTCACATACACACTCCGCATCTCCCGCGCGCCCACGTCGACCGAAGGCATGACGGCGCTCCACGTCGCAGCCCAAAAAGGACAAGCCGATGTGGTGCGCTACTTACTGGCCAAGGGCGCGAGAACCGATCTCCTCGATGCCTCGGGCCACAAGCCGATCGACCTGGTGGGCACGGATGCCGGGGTTTCCGCGGCCCTGCGCAGCAACGTCGCCGCACCGAGTGGATCGCGCGCAAAAGGCGACAGCGCGGCGAGCCCGGCCGAAATTCGCGCGCTGCTCGAGAACAAGGGCGCTCAACGGTAGGGGCGCTCGTCAGACGACGGCACTCAGCGTGAGCAGGGCGAATGCAACAATCAATCCCGCGGTGCGCGCCCAGTGATACAGATCCCATCTGTGCTCTTGGGCGGCCCAGTCAGGGGGAAAGGCGTCGGGCTTCCAGCGCGCGATCCGGTTATTGATGGGCACAGGCCCGAGCAGCGAAAAAACAACCGCCAGCACCTGAAGCGCCAGGGCGCCAGCAGCCAGACGCCAAGCGGTTCCACTCAGGTGAACGAACGGCAACAACAAGAGTAAATTCAGCAGCGTCGAGCCGGCCATCCAAAACGGCATCACGCGTCCAAGCAGCGACGCAAACGAGGACCGTACAAGGATGTGGGCTTCGAGCGGCTGCCGGTTCAACGTGGGATGGCCGAAGGCCGCGACATTCAGCTCGCTGCCGCACATGAGGCCGACAACAATAATTACCACAACGAGCACAACCATGGTTCTCTCCTCGCCCATTCAGATGCACGGTCCGGCGCGCGGGATTGTTCCGAAAGGAAAAAATCAGTGGCTGCGGTGGAACTCTCTGCGTTTGGAGCACAGTACCGCCGCGGCCGATTCGGATGCTGCCTTGACCAGCGGCCCCATCTTCGGATGATTCGGGGTGATGTCGGCGGTCAGTCCGTAGGATTCGAGCGTCGCGGTCATCACTGGACCCACCGACGCGATGGCCACGTCATCGCGCAGAGCCTCACGCACCGCAGTCTCGATGCCCTGCTCGCGCGCGATCTCCATCAGGTGATCTAGTTGAATGGACGAGGTGAAGATGGCAACGTCCACCGCGTGCGCCGCCAACCGGCGCGCCGCCTCGCGCAGCGGCTCACGGTCCTGGGGAAGCTCCCAGCGATAGATCGCGACCGGCGTCACGTAGGCGCCGAGCCGTTCGAGCGCCGCATTCATCTCGAAATTCGGACGTCCATACTCCTGCACCGCGACCCGGCGCTCCGGCCTGACCGCCACGGCATCCACAATTTCCTTCCACGTGTTCGGCTCGGGCACCACGATGTGAACCGGCACATTCATCGCGCGCAGCACCGGGACAGGCTTCGGACCGCGCGAGACGATGGTGACGCGACGCAGCGCGCACGCGAGCCGCTCCACGGGCATATGCATGGCGACCACGTCGCGCAGGAACGCCAAACCGGCGCCCGTCATGCACACCACGAGATTGAATTCATCGGTCTCCAGCCGCTCGACAAAGCGAACCAGATCGTGATGGTCCTCGATCGCGCGCTCCTGTACCGAGGGAGCTACGAAGGCCTCGCCTTCCAACCGGCGAATCATTCCTTCGATCTCCTTGGCCCTGCGGGTTTCCAGGCTAAGAACGCGCAATCCGTCAAATGGCATCTATAAGAACGAATTCACCTTCCTGAACTGAGTATGGCGCACGTGTTTAGAAACGCTAAAAGAGTTCCCAATCATCGTCAGTCTCCCGCCACTGCGGCGACCAATTCGCCGGATCGTCTGGCTTCCATTTCCTCACGCGCGGATCGCTCGTCCACCTCGGAAAAGCGAACCAACATCGTCAACGAAGACGCGGCGGCGACCAGAACGCCGAGAATGAGGAGCGCCTGAGGCCAGGTCAAGCTGGCCGCTTTGAATAGAAATCCCGCGAGCACGGCGCCGACGTTGCCGCCTGCGCCGACAATACCCGCCACCGCGCCCAGCGCCCTCTTGTTTATAAACGGCACGATCGAGTACGTGGCGCCATTCGACATCTTCACGAAAAGGCCGGTCAGCATCATCGCGCCGATGGCGGCCGGAAGCCAGATCGCTCGCGAGAAAAGAATCAGACCGCAGCCTTCGGCGAACAGCGTGCCGCCGAGCAGAGCGACGCGCCCGCGCAGTCCCCAGCGGTGGTTGCAACGGTCGCTCGCGATCCCGCCCAGAGCGCGGGCGAAAAGATTCATCATGCCGAAAGATGCGGCAACAAATCCCGCCGCGGCGAGGGCCAGGTGGAAATAATCGGCGAAGTACAACGCGGCGACATTGTCGATGGTGAGTTCCATCCCGAAGCAGCAGCCATAGATGAGGAAGAGCGCCCAGACGCGCTTGTCGCGGGAAGCCTCCATGAGGGTGCTCGCGGACCTGGATCGCGGAGGCAACTGTCCTGTCCTGCGCAGCTCGGAAAAATTGCCGTCCGGCGTGTCCTGAGTAAACGCATAATAGGCGATGCCGCAGACCAACATCGCGGCGCCCGGAACAAACATTGCCATGCGCCAACCCCACCACGCGCCGGCGCCGATGCTCAGGAGTGCGCCATAGAGCAGCGGCATCGCCACCTGTGTCACCCCGCCGCCCAGGTTCCCCCATCCGGCCACAGCCGCATTCGCCGTTCCCACGACGTTCCCAGCGAACATTACCGAGGTATGGAATTGCGTAATCACGAACGATGCGCCGATGATCCCGATCACCAGCCGGAAGGTGAGAAACGAAGCGTAGTCGTGCGATAGTCCGATCAGCATCACCGGCAGTGAGCCGATGAGCAGCAGGCCCGTGTACGTTTTCCGCGGGCCGATGCGATCGCACAGCCAGCCCATCAATACGCGGCCTAAGACCGCCAGCGCAACCGACGCAATGATCGAATTCCCGGTTTGCGCTTTGGTAAGGTGCAGCTCCTGGCGAATTACCGGCATCAGCGGCGCAACGCCGAACCAGCTAAAAAAGCACAGAAAGAACGCGATCCACGACATGTGGAACGCGCGCATCGCGGGCTTACGAAAATCCGCGAGGCGAATGGAGGTAGCTTTGTGGCGAATGTTCATGCGAAGTCAGATCTCGCTGAAATGGTTCAAAGTGTAAGCTGGCTCCCACGGCGAGAGACGCCTGCGGCACTCGGGATACCCGTTTGCATCCGCTCAGCCGTTGATGATTGCCTCGAACGAGGAGGCGAGGGACAGGGATCTTACGCTACGGCTTGCTCCGGTTCGATGCGGCTTCCCTGGCCGGCATTCACCAGAATGACGCCGTCCTCCACGCGCGTCGGATAGGTGGTCACGCACGCCGCTGCCGACGCGCGAACCGCCAGGCCGGTATTCAGATCGAACCGCCAGCCGTGCAGCGGGCAGACCACAACAGTTCCCGACACAATTCCGTCGCACAGAGGGCCGCCTTTGTGCGGGCATTGATTTTCGATGGCGACGAAACGATCGCCCAGATTGAAGATGGCCAATTCCTGGCCGCCGACGTTCACTGAGCGGCCTTCCTTGGCCGGAATCGATTCCGTTCTCGCGATGCGTATCCAGCCGGGTCCGGCACTCATACCAATGTTTCCTCCAGAGGTTGGATTTGGACAAACTGCGTGGGATGGACCGGCGCCTCGCGCTCCAACCAGGCATCCTTGGCCATGGCTTTGGATCTCTCCAGCCGGTCCAACAGCTTCTTTTTCTCCGCTTCGGGTGCATACACTGTGGCCTTGCGAATCGCCTCGATTCCCAGCCGCTCGACAAAATCGTACGTGCGCTCCAGATAATTCGCGTTCTCGCGGTAATACTGGAAAAAGAGCTCGCACGCTTCGAGAGCCTTATCCGTGGTCTCCACGGTGATAAGGAGATCGGCCCTACGCACTGACTTGCCGGCTGCGCCTCCCACCACCACTTGCCAGCTACCCTCCTGGCCCACCATCCCGATATCCTTGACCGTCGCCTCAGCGCAGTTGCGCGGACAGCCGACGGCGCCCATCTTCACTTTGTGCGGGGTGAAGAGGTTTTCCAAGCGGCGCTCCAGCTCGATGCCCGCGCGCGTGGAGTCCTGCACGCCAAAGCGGCAGAATTCCGTACCGACGCAAGTCTTCACCATGCGCACGCCCTTGCTGTAAGCCTGTCCGGAAGGCATGCCGAGATCGGCCCACACCTTGGGGAGGTCGGCTTTTTTCACGCCGAGAAGATCGATGCGCTGGCTTCCGGTGACCTTCACCATGCGCACGTTGTATTTTTCGGCGACATCGGCGATGCGGCGCAATTCATCCGCCGAGGTGACGCCGCCGCGCATCCGCGGAACCACCGAAAACGTGCCGTCCTTCTGAATATTGGCGTGGACGCGATCGTTGATGAAGCGCGCCGAGCGATCTTCGTCGTGGGAGCCGCACCACAACATGTCGAGCATGTAGCTCAGCGCGGGCTTGCACACCTCGCAACCTTTGCGATTTCCGTACACGTTCAGGACTTCCTGCACCGATTTCAGTTGCTGCCCACGCACGATCTCGCGAAGCTGTTCGTAGGAGAACGGCAGGCAGGAGCACAGCGTCGTCCGGGTTTCTTCCTGGAACTCGGGAACCACAGCACGCAAGAGCTGCTGGCAAAGACCGCTGCAGCTTCCACAGCTTGCCGACGCCCGCGTCCGCTCCTTGAGCTGGTCGAGGGTTTGAATGCCGTTCTGATGAATCGCGCGAATGATCTCTCCTTTCGATACGCCGTTGCAGCCGCAGATCACTTCACTGTCGGGCATTTCGGCCACTTCGAGCCCGGCGTCGGGAGCTTGCGGAGGAAACAGCAGATGCCGCCGCTGCGGGCCCAGGCCGGTTTGGTCGCGCAGCCACTGCGTATAGCGGCGCTCGTCGGAGGTGTCGCCCACCAGGATCACTCCCTGCAGCCGGTTGTCCTTCACCAGGAGCTTCTTGTATATCCCGAGCGACGGATCTTCGTAGCGGATACATTCCACGCCCGGGTCAGAATCATCAATCGAGCCGGCGGAGAAAATCTCCACGCCCATGATCTTCAGCTTGGCCGCGGGCGCTCCGCCCGCAAACGCGGGCCCTGGATTGCCCGTGATGACCGCGGCCAGCACCTTGCCCTGCTCCATCAGAGGCGCCACTAATCCGAACGTCTGCCCGCGATGTTCGGTGCATTCGCCGACCGCAAAGATGTTCGCATCGGACGTTTGCATGTGGTCGTCCACCACGATGCCGCGGCGGACTTCGAGGCCGGCGGCGCGGCCTAGCTCCGCGTTAGGCTTAATACCGGCGGCGATCACGACGAGATCCGCCTCGATTTCTTCGCCCGAGGCGAATCGCAGACCGTCCACGCGGCCGTTGCCCAACAGCGCCTGCGTCTGGCGGGACAGAAGCACGCGGATGCCGAGATCCTCGATTTTGCGCCGTAACAAAGCGCCTCCCGCGGCATCGAGCTGGCGCTCCATCAAAGTTTCCATCAAATGCACCACGCTGACCTGGCACCCGCGAAGCTGCAGCCCGCGAGCGGCCTCCAGACCCAGCAGACCGCCGCCGATCACCACCGCTTTGCATCCGCTGCGCGACTTAGCGAGCAGTTCACGGGTATCGTCGAGGGTCCGGAACACATGGACGTTTTTCTTGTCCACGCCCGGAATCGGGGGAATGAATGCGCTGCTGCCGGTAGCGAGGATCAGATGGTCGAAGGGCGTGGCGCCGCCGTCGCAATCGATGACCAGGCGCCGCGCACGATCGATGCGCTCGACGCGCACGCCCAACCGCGCTCGAATGCCGTGAGTCTGATACCACTCGATATCGTTGAGAACGATCTCTTCGGCCGATTTCTCGCCGGCCAGAACCATGGAAAGGAGGATGCGATTGTAGTTGGCGTGCGTTTCGTCGCCGAAGATGGTGATATCGAAATCGTGACCGTACTTCAGGATCTGCTCCACGCAGGCCACGCCCGCCATTCCGTTGCCGACAACAACCAACTGCTTCATGCGATAGCGGCTCCCGCGGTGTTGACAATTTCACACGCCAGGGGTGTTAGCGCCGCCGCCACCTGAGAGATGATGCTTTCGCTCGCTCCCAATTCCCGCAGCGTCTCCACCAGGTGCGCGGCCACCGCGTCGAAGTGCCGCTGCTCGATCCTCAAGCCGGCGTGGGCCTTGGACATCGCCGCGCCGGAGTATTGCTGGGGCCCTCCTAACGCCTGGGATAAAAACGCGAACTGGTGAGCCTTCAGCCGGGGCATTGCGGTGTCCTGAAAGAAGGGAGCGAGCAAGGGGACCGCCAGCGCCCGCTCGTAAAAGCGTTCTACCGTGGCGCGCACCGCCGGCGCACTGCCAATCTGATCGAACAACGTCATGATTCGGCTCTCCTTTCTCCGCCGTTTATTCTTTCTCCGTGCAACAGGCTTTCTCTTCCGTTCAACCGGCTGGGCACCACGCGAACGGCGCACTGCTTATAGTTCGGTTCCCGGGAAATCGGATCGAAGGCGCTTTGCGTGACTTCATTGACATTGGTTTCGTGGAAATGGAAGGGCATGAAAACCTGCCCCGGCGCGACGATTTCGGTGAGCCGCAGCTCGACGCCGGAAACGCGGCCGCGTTGCGAGAGAACATCCACGCGGTCATGGCTGCGCAGGCCGAGGCGTTGGGCGTCGCGCGGGTTCATCTCCAGCCAGGCGCGCGGCGACAGACGCTCCAGAATCGGCACCTCGCGCGTTTTCGTGCGAGTGTGCCAGTGCTCCACGGTGCGTCCGGTATTCAAAATCAGCGGAAATTCCCGCCTGGGCTGCTCGGGGAAAGGCTCCCAATGAGCGGCGATGAACCTGGCGCGCCCGTCCTCGGTGGGGAAGCGGCCGTCGGCGTACAGGCGCGGCGCCGAGCTTCCGTCTTCCGGGAAGGGCCACTGTACGGCGCCCTGTTCCGCCAGCCGCTGATAGCTTATCCCTGAGTAATCGCACAAACGGCCGCGCGAAACTCGCCGCCATTCATTGAAGGCGTCCTCCACGGTTTGCCATCCGGAAAAAAGCTCCTCGCGGCAGCTCAGTTTTTCGGCGATCGCGAGGAAAATGTCGAAATCGGCTCGCGCCTCGCCGGGCGGCGCCACGGCCCGATTTACTTTGCTGACGCGGCGCTCTGAATTCGTGTAGGTGCCTTCCTTCTCGCCCCAGATCGCCGCGGGTAAAACAAGATCGGCCAGTTCTGTCGTGGGCGTGGGATGATAGCCGTCCTGCACCACCAGAAAATCCAGATTTGACAGCGCCTGCTGGAGCACCCCCTGGTTCGGGAAAGAAACCAGCGGATTGGTGGCGATAATCCACAAGCCGCGGATACTCTTCGCGAGCGCCGCTTCGATGATATCGGGGTAGGCCAAGCCCCTTTGGGACGGCAGCCGCGCTTCGTCAATTCCCCACAGCTCCGTGAGCTCCCGCCGGTCTTTTGCGTCATCGAACTTGCGATATCCAGGCATGCTGGATGTAAATCCCGCTTCGCGCGTCCCCATGGCATTGCACTGGCCGGTGATGGAAAACGGCGCCGCGCCGGCGCGGCCGATGTGTCCCGTAAGCAACGCCAGATTGCAGATCGCGTTTACGGTGGCGGTTCCCAGCGTGCTGTGATTGACGCCCATGGTCCAGCCGATGAATCCGGCGCGAGCGCGTCCGTAAAGGAACGCGGTTTTGTAGAGGAGCTCCTGGCTCAGACCGGTGATTTCGGCCACACGCTCGGGCGTGTAGTATTCGAGAAAACGCGCCAGTTCCTCAAAGCCCGTGGTGTGCTGCCCGATGTACTCGCGGTCGATCAGCCCGTGGCGAATCAGAATGTGCGCGATCCCGTTGGCGAGCGCCAGATCCGAACGCGGCTTCAGCGGCAGATGCAGATCCGCCAGCATCGCGGTTTTCGACACGCGCGGATCGGCGACGATCAGGGTCTTGCGCGGGTTGTTCTCGAGGTATTGGCAGAGAATCGGATGATTATCGGCGATGTTGGCGCCGATGAGCAGAACGACGTCGGCGGTTTCGAGATCCTCGTAGGCCCCTGGCGGGCCATCGCTGCCGAACGATTTCTTATAGCCCGAAACGGCGGTAGCCATGCACAGCGTGGTGTTCCCGTCGTAATTGCTGGTGCCGAAGCCGAGCTGCACCAGCTTGCCAAGCGCGTAGAATTCCTCCGTAACCAGTTGCCCGGTACTGAGCACGCCCAGCGATTGTGGGCCGTAGCGCGACTGTATCGCGCGGAACCGCTCGACCATGACGCCGAGCGCCTCGTCCCAACCAACCCGCACCAGTGTCCCGTTTTTTCGGAGCAGCGGGTACCGCGCCCGATTTTCCGCGGCGATGGTGTAATGCTCCGAGAGGCCTTTCGGGCACAGCTTGCCGCGATTCACCGGATGTGAGGCCAGCGGCCGGGACGCAACTGCGCGGCCATCCTTGACGCCCACCTCGATGCCGCAACCGACGGAACAATAGCCGCAGGTGGTCGGAACCCAATAATCGGGAATCTTGTTGGCCGAGGTGTAGCCGGTGGTTTCGCCGCGCGCGTAGGCGTATTCGCGCTGCAACGTATCGACGCCCGCGGCGCGTTTCCAATTCAGAAGCTTCGAGCCGGCCAGCCTGGCGGTCATGCGGCCGTCCTTCCCACGCTGAACGCCGCGGCGATGTTTTTGGGAACGACCGACACAAAAAACAGCCAGCGGCCGAGCCATTCGCCCGCCAAAGCGATGCCGAGCGTCCCCGCGAGAGCCCCGCGCGAGTGCGCGCTCCAAGGCAGCAGAAAGCCCGCGGTCAGCAGAATGCCCAGCCGTGCGACAAACGCATTTTTCAGGTGTCCGGAAAGCAGCAGCGCGGAGGCGCGCAGCTCAAACTGCTCCGAGCGCGCGAGCCAGATGAACTTCAGCGCCTGCGTCAAAAGCTGTGCACCAGCGCCTAGCAATGCGGCGCGGCACAGCCACGGCCGATCGCCCGCGCCAAGAGCCGTGCCACCGAAAGCGCCCACAAAAAGCGGTCCGAGAAACAGCGCAGTGGAGAAGAACTCGGCGAGCGTATACGGGCTGCTCCAAGCCGGCCGCGCGCGAACCATATAAATGCGCGCGGAGCACAATACACCGATGGCACCGCAGAGCGCAGTCACCAGAGCGAGCGGCAGCAGAGGCGGCCAGCGCATCAGAACAACGCCCGCAAAGACGGAGGCCAATCCGGCGAATACGGAAAGACTCAGCACCTCGCGGCTCAACCAGGATCGCCGCAGTCCCTTGAGCGCGCGCCAGGCGTACATGGGGCGACCCAGATGGAAGGTCGCCATGCCGAGGCTCGCTCCCGCCACCGCCAGAGCGCCCAGAACGGATTGCCACGCAATCGCGGTCCGGTCGAACAGGCTCAACGCGGCGAGCGCCGCGAATGCACCGGCCGCCAGTTGCGTGAGCACCAACATGAACACCAGCGGCCAATGCGGCTGCTCGGGTGTAATGCGCTGCGTATCGACACGCCCCGTGTCCGGCGACAGGTCCGCGGGCAGCGTGACACGCGTGGTGGAAATGCTGTCGTCGGCGGACGGCAGACCGGGCGCGTTAGCGCTCCAGTAGTCACGGCGCCATTCCGCCACGTCCACGATCTCGATGGCAATGGCGCCTTCCGGACACGCTGACACGCACGCAGGCGCCATCCCGTCCTCCAGGCGGTGGTGACAGAGGTCGCATTTGCCCACCACGCCGCGCTCAGCGTTAAATTGCGGGACACCATAAGAACAGTTCCACGTGCAGTACTGGCATCCGATACACGTGTCGGCGCTGTGAATCACTACGCCCGTTACGGGGTCTTTCCGGTAAGCTTCCACCGGGCAGCCGATCAGGCAGGACGGTTCCAGGCAGTGGTTGCAGCCCATCGACAGGTGGTAGCGCTGCACGCTCGGATAATGGCCCCCTTCCAATTCGCCCACGCGCCGCCAGTTGATTCCGGCGGGGTTTCCATTCTGTTCGTTGCAAGCCACCACGCAGCATTTGCAGCCGATGCACTTCGTCATGTCGAAATGGAAGCGATACTGTTCGCCGGGCTGGAGAGCGCGCCCGGGAATCAACTCGCGCGGCTGTGCTCGGATGCGATCGTGCGCCGGTTCTCTGGCAGGCGCGATCACGCACACTAACGCGCTGCCCAGCAGCGGGAGGTCCACTGCATCGCGAGCAGGTGTTTCCAGATACACGTTCGCCGCTTGCGCCATGAGCGCTCCTTGTCTCGACAAAAATGACGGTCATGCCGCAAATACACGGCGGCAGGCCACGACAGGGGCAATGGAAAACGGCTCTAGCAAAGAGCCATACGGTGGGATGCGAACAGGGTCCCAAGTACTACGCCGGAAACCCGTTCGTTTCGCGAGCGAACTAGAGCCACTATATCATGGACCGATGCAAAAGCATAGAGAAATCCGAGCCCGCGTGGAATTCCCGTGAATGTCCGTTAGCCGGCCCGCGCCTTTCCTCTCGCCGGTTGAATCGCCGCCGCAAGCGCCCGCATCAATTTGGGACCGCTACGGGTGAGTTCGATCTGGTGTTCCACGGATAGATCGCGCAGTATACGTTCGCCTTCGGCCGTCAATCGGATCAGCACTTCACGCCTGTCTTCGACGCCAGGCTCCCGCGCGACTCTCCCGCTTTTCACCAGGCGGTTGATCAGCTCTACCGCGCTGTGATGGCGGATTTGCAAACGCTCCGCGAGTTCTCCGATGGTCGGAGTCTTGCCTTTCGGCAGGCCTTTGATCGCCAGCAGAAGCTGGTGCTGTTGCGGCTCCAGCCCGTGAGCGCGCGCGGCATCTTCGCTGTATCGCAGAAAGCGCCGGACCTGGTGGCGGAATTCGGAAAGGCTGCGATATGTGGCGAGCGGCAAATCGCGTTTGTGGGGGCCCGAAGCCTGTTTGGGATGGTTTCCGCGCCGGGAATTGTATCTCGTCACGATATATATTTGGCAGCCGGATTGCTCCCTTGGCTCGCCGAAAGGTCCACATGCAAAGCATCTTGGAGAAAACTGTCGGGGAAATCGTCGCGGCCGATCCCGCGAGCGCACGGGTGTTTGAACAGCTGGGAATCGATTACTGCTGCGGGGGAAATCATTCGCTGAGTATAGCTTGCGCACGGGTGAGCGTGCCCGTCGAGACAGTGGCGTCGCTGCTCGAACAGTGCGCCGGTGAGGCCGATCCGGCTGTGCGGGACGACGCACCCCTGGGGGAAGTCACGCGGCATATCGTCCAGCGGCATCACGCCTTTATTCGCGAGCAGTCGCCGCGGATTCAGGAACTGCTGGTGAAGGTCTGCGCCAGGCATGGGCCCGCGCACCCGGAGTTGTCGCGCTTCAAAGCTCTGTTCGAAACGCTGGTCTGCGAGCTCATGCAACATCTGATGAAAGAGGAGCGCATCCTTTTCCCTTACATCGAGGCGCTGGGCGCAGGAGTTCTGCCGCGGGCGTGCTTTGGATCTGTCGAAAGCCCGATCGCCGTCATGACCGCGGAGCACGAAAGTGCCGGTGAGATTCTGGCAGCGATGCGGGCTCTCGCCGATGGATACCGGCCGCCTGCCGACGCTTGCGCGAGCTTTCAGGCCTTGTATCGCTCTCTGGAAGAATTCGAGCGCGACCTCCACTGGCACGTACATCTGGAGAACAATATCCTTTTCCCCCGCGCCATCGCACGGGAGCAGCAAGCACGCGCGAGCGCGATACTGGGGATGGAATAAACATGGCGGCGACAGTCATTTCTGGCAACCGCGCGGAGCATGCAGGCTCGCACGCGTTCGTCCCGCGCGAACATGGCGCCACAGCCATGCTGCTTACGCCGTTTGTCGCCGCCGCGATTCTTCTGCGCCGCGTGGATTGGCCGGAGCTGGCGGCGCTGGCCGGCATTGCGTGCGCATTCTCGCTGAAAGATCCCTTAGTCGTATTGGCGCGCCAGCATTTCCTGTGGAGGCAGAAGCACGCCGAAACACAAACCGCCCGGCGATCCGTGGCGATTCGAGCTGGCATCGCGCTGGTCTGCGGCGCCGTGCTTCTCGCCTTCAGGCACTGGCATCCTTTTGCGCCTCTCGCGGCCGGCGGCGCGGCATTCATGGCTCTGGCGGTCGCGGTCACAGTGCGCAATCAACAGCGATCCGAATGGTTCCAGGTGACGAGCGCGGTGGCCTTGTCGTCCACGTGTCTCGCGGCGTGCCTGGCGGCGACGGGCGGAATTCCCACCTGGGGCTGGCTGCTGTGGCTGCTTTGCGCATTGCAATCGACGGCCGGAATTTTCGTGGTGCACGCCCGTTTGGATGCGCGGATCGCGGCGCGCAAGGGCGGGACGGCGGCGAGTGAGAACCAGCGCGCGGCGTTGTTCTGTCAAGTGGTCCTGGTCTCGGCCGCCGTCGTCTTTGCCTCGATGGCACGGCCCTGGATCGCAGTCGCGCTGTGGATTGCGGCGATCGGTTACTGGGCGGAGCTGCGGCGCCAAAGGCAAGCGGAATCTCTGCGCATGCCGCTGACGCGCGTGGGCGTGGAGGCTCTCGGCCTCACGACACTCTACGCTGTGCTCTTGATCGTTGGTTTGTGGCGCGGCTGATCACACCGCGGCGGCGGACGCTCGCCGCAAATCCCGATCGTCCAGCTTATATTTCTTGACTTTATACCGCAGCCTGTCGCGGCTGATGCGCAAAATGCGCGCGGCCTGCGTCTGATTGCCTCCGGCCGATTCCAGCGCCCGCACCACGAGCAGCCGTTCCTGCGCGGCAAAACTGTCCAGTTCCGGGCCGGCCGCGAGAGCCGGCGATAGAGCCGGCGATAGGGCGAAGGATCGCTCCTTCTGTCCGGGCGGCGCTTGTAGGTACTCGTGCAGATCCGCCACATCGATCATGTCCCCGGAAACCATCATGGCTGCGTGCCCGATGACGTTCTCCAGCTCGCGCACGTTCCCAGGCCAGGTATGTTGGGCCAGCAGCATCTCGGCGCGCGGGGTCAATGCGCGGATCTGCTTACCGTACTGAGCGGCGAAGCGCGCAATGAAGTGCTTCTCAAGCAACGGGAGATCTTCTTTTCGATCGGCCAGCCGTGGAGCTTGAATCACCACCATGGAGAGCCGATAGTACAAGTCCTCGCGGAAACGTTTTTTGGCGATGGCGGCTTGCAAATCGTGGTTGGTGGCGGCGATCACCCGCACATCCACGCGCTGCGCCCGGAGCGCTCCGACGCGCTGCACCTCCTGGTTCTGGAGCACGCGCAGAAGCTTGGCCTGGGTGCCCAGCGGCATATCGCCAATCTCGTCCAGAAACAGGGTTCCGCCGTGCGCAAATTCAAATAAGCCCGGCTTGTCGTGCGTTGCTCCCGTGAACGAACCCTTCACGTGTCCAAACAGCTCGCTCTCAAACAGGGTTTCCACGACGGCCGAACAATTCAGCACCACAAAGCGCTGCTGGGCGACCGGGCTCAAATCGTGGATGGCGCGCGCCACCAGGTCCTTACCCGTCCCGGTTTCTCCAATGATCAGCGCGGTGCGGTAATGCGGCGCTATCCGCTGGATACGCGAGAGCATCTCACAAATCCGGACGCTCCGTCCAATGATCCCTTGAAAGCTCGCCCGCGTTCTCGTTTCTTCTTCGATTTCCGGAAGACGTTGGCGTCTTCGCGCCTCTTGGACCGCTTCACCGACTTTTTTCACCAATGTGCCCGGCGAGACCGGTTTCTGCAAGTAATCGCGCGCCCCGCTTTTGATCGCTCGCACGGCGGTTTCGGCGGAGTGATGGCCGGTCATCAGGAGAACCTCCGTGCCGGGATCGACATCCATGATGCGATCCAGCAAATCCAGCCCGCTCATTTTGGGCATCACCAGGTCCGCAAGCACAACCTGGGGCCGCCGCCGGAGAAACAGATCAATTCCTTGCTCCGAATCGGAGGCTGTCAACACTTCAACGCCGGGTTGCGCCAAAACCTCCGCAAGCGATTCCAGAACGTCCGGACTGTCATCAATGATGAGCAGGGAAACCATGCGCGTGTTCCGACCCAGTAATTTTACCTGGGTGCGACGGCGTTGGGAAGGTATCTTTTGGACATAGGGCCGTGTGAGCCTTGGTGGTAAGAATGCCATGTGCTAACGGCGGCGCGCATTGGGACGGGACCCGATATTCGGAATCGGGAAAACCCGGCGGAAGCGTTTGCAGGCAGCTCCCGCGCTCACCGAGCTGAAGTCCCGATCCAGTCTGGAAGATACTGATCTGGAAGTACTTCTGTTTGAGTGGCTGAACGCCTTGCTGTACCAAATGGCCGCACGACGAATGCTCTTTAGCTGTTTTGCAGCTACACACAGAGACGGGCTAAAACCTCCGGCCTGGGGCGAGCCGTCTAGCCTGTCCTGGTCTCCGACATGGATGCGAAGGTTTACGAGCAGATCGTGAACGCCGCTACGCAGCCGGGCATCCAGAACGCGGCCTACGCCTCTACGAGCAAACAGGTCAGTTGCGCGCCATTGGCTAGCCGGCGGCAGCAATTAGGCGGCGAGGCGCGGCCGCTCCCGGCGATCCTCCGCGGCGCGATCCGGCTTAAACCCCGCGTACGTCAGATAAACACCCAAAACCAACGTGATCGCGACGTACATGTAATATAACCGCTCGTATTGAAAGTACGGTAACAGGCCCGAGCCGGCCTCCGGCAGCATGAGCAATACGCCCTTCGCCAGCGCCACCCATCCGAGCGCCGTCACGGTCACGCGCAGCGCGCCGCCCGACCACACGTTGTGACCTAGCACGATCGCGAGGCCCGCAACCAGTGTGAGGATGCCGAGAATGTACAACAGCGCCGGGTTATGAACGAGCGTGTTCTCGATTCCGATCAGATTCTGTTTGTGCGTCGCCATGACCAGCGACACGATCAGGCAGTAAAGACCAAGCAATCTGCCGATGAACTGAGTGCGGGTCTTCGTGGAAACGTCCATTGGAAACCTCCTACTCGGCGTACTCCGGAGCCGGTGCATGCTCCGGTTTCTTTTCCCGTTCTTCGGTCATCGTGGCTTCGGTGAGCAAAAGCGTGCTGGCCACCGAGACCGCGTTTTCGAGCGCCACGCGCACCACCTTGGTCGCGTCGATAATGCCCGTTTCGATCAAATCCACGAATTTGCCGGTGGAGGCATCCAGGCCCATGTTGCCTTTCCCCGTTCGCATGCGATCCACGACCACTCCGCCGTCCAGAGCGGAGTTTTCGGCGATCTGGCGCGTGGGCGCTTCGAGCGCTCGCTTGAGAATGCGCAGCCCGGTCTTCTCGTCTTCTTGCGCCTTGGCCTCTTCGGCGTCCATAGCGTCGATGGCGCGCAGCAAGGCCAGGCCAGCGCCGGGAATCACACCCTCCGCGACGGCAGCTTTGGTGGCAGCGATGGCGTCCTCAAAGGCTTCCTTCAGCTTCTTGGACTCGGATTCCGAAGGCGCACCCACACGAATCACCGCTACTCCGCCAGTGAGTTTTGCCAGGCGCTCCTGGAGTTTTTCTTTGTCGTAGTCCGACGTTGTCTCTTCGATCTGCTTGCGCAGCTCGCGGCATCGGCCATCAATCGCCGATTTCTGGCCCGCGCCGCCAACGATCGTAGTCGTGTCCTTGTCGATCACCACGCGCTTGGCCTTCCCCAGCTGGTCCAGTGCGACGTTTTCGAGCTTGATGCCCAGCTCCTCGGCGATGAGCTGGCCCCCGGTGAGGATCGCGATGTCCTGCAGCATCGCTTTGCGCCGGTCGCCGAACCCAGGCGCTTTCACCGCGGCACCCGGCAGCGCGCCGCGAATCTTGTTCAGCACCAGCGTGGCCAGCGCTTCCGCCTCCACGTCTTCGGAAATGATGAGTAATGGTTTGCCGGCCCGAACCACCTGTTCGAGTAGCGGCAGCAGATCCTTGACGCTGCTGATTTTCTTCTCGTGAAGCAGAATCAGCGGATCCTCCAGCGCGGCTTCCATCCCCTCCGGATCGGTGACAAAGTAAGGCGAGATGAAGCCCCGGTCGAACTGCATGCCTTCCACGATCTCCAGCACCGTTTCGGTGCTCTTGGATTCCTCGACGGTAATGGCGCCCTCGGCACCGACTTTCTCTACGGCCTCCGCCACCATGTTGCCGATGGTTGAGTTATTGTGCGCAGAAATTGCAGCCACCTGCGCCTTTTCACGCTGACTCGTCACCGGGCGGGACAGGGCGCGCAGCGAATCCACCGCGGCCTTTAGCCCGCGCGCCAGCCCGCGCTTGAGGTCCACGGCGCTCGCACCGGCGGCGACATTGCGAACTCCTTCCGTAAGAATCGCGTGTGCAAGTAAGGTGGAAGTGGTAGTACCGTCGCCGACCGCATCTCCCGTTCGCTCGGCGGCTTCGCGCACCATTTGCGCACCGAGGTTCTCGTCCGGGTCTTTCAGCTCCACCTCTTTGGCGATGGTGACGCCGTCATCGCACACCAGCGGACGGCCGAATTTCCGCTCGATTAATACGCACTTGGACTTAGGACCTAGCGTTACGCGGACGGCATCAGCCAGTACGCTCGCGCCACGTAAAATGCTTTGCCGCGCGTCGGCACGAAACTGGAACTGCTTGGCTGCCATACAATCCTCCTCGATGGCTACTGTGGTGCAAGCTCAATGCCAAGAACAATCGATTGGAGGCTGATGTGCGGGATGAGTAGTGTGATACCCGAAGCCATCGCTAACCTTCGCCGGGATCCAACCGTTGCCGATCCACCGGCGACGCCGGTTCCCGTGGTCTGCGTTGGGTTCTCGGCGGGCGGCTTGCACCCGCTGCGAGCCATACTGCGGCGGATCCGCAGCGACACTGGGATGGCATTCGTCGTCATTCCTCATCTCAACCGCACGCTTCCCACGCACTTGCCATGGCTGATGTCGCAGTGGACCTCGATGCCCGCTGAACTCGCCCGGACAGGTTTGGTTCTCCAACCAAATCACATCTATGTGATTCCGCCGGGGCAGGAGATCGCCGTGCGAGACGGGAGTTTCGGCGTTCAGCCGCGGTCTAAAGCATTCGGCTGGTCGAACGTGATCACGCTGTTTCTCGATTCGCTGGCGCGATGGCGCAGGCCGCCCGGAATCGCGGTCATACTTTCCGGCTTCGACGCCGATGGTGCGGCTGCGTTGCGCGCCTTCCACCGTCAAGGCGGCGTCACCATCGTGCAGGATCTGAAGTCCGCCGACTTCCAAGACATGCCGCGATCCGCGATTGCGACCGGCGTGGTGGATTACGTCTTGCCTCCCGAGGAAATCGTCGGCAAGATCGAGTCGATTGCAGCCTCGGGCGGCGGATAGAGGACTGCACGGCGCGAATAAAACTCCTCGCATTCGCGCTCGCGCCCGCGAACGATCCGTTTTCCGCTCAGCGCGCCACGATGCGCCGTGATGACGGTGCACTGCCGCTCGTCATATCCGCCATCGTAGTAAAGCACCACCCAATCGCGGACGCGGCCGAGTTCGTGCGCGCGGGCAGTGTTGGAATAGAGCGCGGTGTAATGGCGCTCGCCGCGCTGCGTGTGGAGAATCGGGAGCCAGGATTCACCCTCAGGATTGAAGCGCCTGGGCGCGATAGTGGCTAGTTCCCCCACCGCGGCTTTGTCGCGATACTCGCGATCCACGTCGAGCAGCTCTTCGACCGTCGGCTCATCGGAATCGTGGGTGTCGTGCACGAGATCGCGCGGGCGGACGCGCCCCAGCCGGGTGGTGAGCGTATCCATGATCCCCGCGAGCTTCTTGGGGCCGATGCCGGCGATCTCGGCCAGGCGCCCGTCGTGCGCGGCCGCTTCCAAATCCTCCAGCGAATCGATGGCCAAGTCCCGATGGAGGCGTTCGGCCAAAGCCGTTCCGATGCCCGGCACGGATTGGAGCAAAGCCACCGGATCCATTTCCCCGCGCAGACGATCGAGCATCGGCAGGCGCCCTGTCGTGATCAGGCTGCGGAGCGCCGCGGTCAGGCGCTCGCCGACTCCCGTAACGCCGCGCAACCCGGCCTCGCCATGCTCCTGCCAGATTTCCGCCAGCGGCTTGGAAAGCTGGCGAATGGCCATGGCCGCGCGCCGATAAGCCTGCACGCGGAACGGATTGGCCTGCTGTGTTTCCAGAAGCTCCGCAACCTCCTCCAAACGGCGCGCTATCTCGATGTTTTGCATTCGCCTTCTCTTCGTGCACTTGAGCTGCCGTTTGGTTGCCCAGTTGCACTCATTAGGATCGAAGGGGGTGCAATATGCTGGATGCAACCTTGCCTATCGTGACGGATCTCGTCCGCGATGCCGCCAGTCCCATGACCGGCTCCAGCGCAGACTATGACCCGCTTCTCGATTTCATCGGCGATGCGCATTTCGTCCTGCTAGGCGAAGCGTCGCACGGAACGCACGAGTTCTACCGGCACCGCGCGCAGATCACCAAGCGGCTGATCCAGGAGAAAGGCTTTCGAGC
>JASIGB010000591.1:0-3541 GCA_030045355.1 Bryobacteraceae bacterium | reverse complement strand
CACGACCTGGCCCCATATCGGCAGCATCTCGGTCCGGCCCAGCTCTTACTGGATCGAAGCGCATGGCGGCGCCGATCCGCCGCTAGGAGTGGCCGGCAACTGGCCGCAAACAGACGGCAGCGCCACTTTTGCTAGCGCGATCAATGGGGCCGTTGCGACGGGCGTCTGGACTCTCACCCTGATAGACACCAACGGGGATCCGATCTCGGTGAGCAGTTGGGACATCGTGATGACCACGGTCGAGACAGCCAGTACCGTCACCGCGCTCACTTCGAGCGTTAATCCATCGTTCACCAGCGCGCCCAACGGCTCGGTGACACTGGCGGCAACAGTTACAGGAGGCGGCGCCGGCCCGCCCACCGGGGCGGTGGCATTCAGCGACAATGGCGCCAGCATCGCCGGATGCGGCGCGGCGCCGCTGGCCGGCAGCGTAGCGACGAGCGTCGCGCAATGTACCATCACCTTCGCTACGGAAGGGAATCATCCGCTGCAGGCGTCGTATGTGCCGAGCGGGGGTTTCGAGGCTAGCACGTCGGCGATTCTCAACCAGTACGTCAAGAACCATTCGACGCTAACCGCGGGACAGTACTGCAATACGGGCGCAGTCGCTTTTCCCTTGGCGGGACCGGCTGGGCCGGCAACGCCTTACCCATCGGTCATCAACGTGGGAACCGATACGATGGGCTTGACGAGCACGATCGGCACAGTCACCGTCACGCTGAACGGTTTAACCTCACCCTACGGCATCGAAGGCAGTGAATTTCTGCTGGTGGCTCCCGATGGAACTCATAACCTGGAGTTCCTTTCAGGTTCCGGCTCGGCAGCGAGCGGCCAGCCCACCGCCAGCATCACGTTCGCGGATGCAAGTAGCACGCCCGCGCCGGACGGCTCGCCCTTCCTGAGCGGCACAATCTACGAACCCACGGACCGGAATCTCAACGCGTCGGGCGACGACATATTCACGCCGCCCTCGTCTTCGGCTGCGCCGCGCGTTCCCTCTTTGATCAATCATGCGCAGCCGGATGGCGACACCACGCTGACCGAAGCTTTCAATAGCTTGAACGGCAACGGCGACTGGTCTTTGTTCTTGAACGGCAACGGTCAAGTCATGAGCGTGAGCGGGGGCTGGTGTCTGGAATTCGCGGTAAACGCCGGAACCACGACCACCACCAGCGTCAGCTCCTCGAAAAATCCGGCGCTCCTCGGGGGCCCGGTGACGCTCACGGCCACCGTGATGAGCGGCGGAAATGCGGTGACGGCGGGCACGGTGACGTTTACAGACGGCGCGAGCGGAGCAGCGCCGGCCGGCATTACCGGCGGCAACACGGTGGCATTGAACGCGAGCGGGCAGGCCGCGATCTCGTCCAGCGCCTTGGCCGAGGGCGATCACAAGATCATCGCGACCTATAATCCCACAGGCGCTTTCAATCTCAGCTCCGGATTCCTTTATCAGCGCGTCGACAACGCGACCACCGTCGAGGCGCCGAATGGAAATCAGGTGCAGTTCTGCAACACTGCTCCCGTGGCGCTTCCATTGGGAACGGGCGCGGCGACGCCGAATCCGTCGAACATTCTGGTCACGACATTGCCCGGCAGTGTCGCTACCATGAGCGTGCAGTTGGAGAATTTCCAGGTGCCACAGAGTGGAGAGGCCAAGGATATCGCGTCGCTGCTGGTAGGGCCGCTGGGCGCGAATCTGGACTTCTTCTCGGGCAGCGGCAACACGGCAACCGTCCTCGCGCAGGGCCTGTATAGTTTCGCCGACGGCGGCGCGGGGCTGGCGCCACCATCCCCGTTCGGTCCCGGCACCTACCAGCCGACCGACTACAACTCGAACGACACATTCACCCCGAGCCCGAGCAACTTTGAAGTTCTGCCTACTCCGCCGTACAATCTTGCCGCGAGCGCCGGCGAGTCAACCTTCACCAGCGCCTTCGGGAACGCGAATGGCAATGCCGTCTGGAGCCTGTACTTTAATCAGACCGCCAGCACGATGCTCGCCTCCGGCGCTGGGAACGGGTGGTGCGTGACGTTCACCGTGAATCCACCCGAAATCGCAGCGGCGCAGATGCCGGACGGCCTGGCGGTAGTCCAAGGCTCGTCGGCCGCGGTGCAGGTAGATGTCGACAACCCAGTCGGTCCGGGGGCGGCCGGCGGAGCGATCCCGGTTACGATCATCGACACCTTCCCCGCCGGATTGACTCCCACGGGCGGGAGCGGCGCGGGCTGGGGTTGCGGTGCGCCTTCGGGCCAGACCATCCGTTGCACTAGTAGCGAGTTTATCCCGCCGGGAAGCAACTTCGACGCGCTGACGCTCGCGTTCAGCGTCCCGGGCAACGCCACTCCGGGACCGGTAAGTAACACGGCCGAGGTGTCGGGCAGCGGCCTGGATACCAGCATCTCTTCCAACGCGCTGACCATCACGATCCTGCCGGCTGCGGTGCTCTCGGTTTCGACGTCCGCAGTGGGAACGTTCACCGGGGGGCAAACCGCCGAATGGGATATTACGGCCGGCAACATGGGGCCGTCGGGCAGCTCCACGCTCGGCACCACCACGGTTGTGGATACGCTGCCCGCGGGATTTACGCTGGCGAGTTTTGCCTCCCTCCCCAGCGCGCCGGCGTGGACTTGCGCGAGCGTCACCAATGTCGTGACCTGCACGTCGACGGAGGCCGTCGGAAGCGGCGCTTCGTTCAGCAAGCTGCAATTGTTCGTAAACGTGCCGGCCAACTTGCCGGCATCGGTGACCAACCTTGTGGTTGTGTACGGCGGGGGCGACCGCACTCACACCGACGCCGCTAACGGGGCCACCGCGTCCAACACGGTTGGTACTGCGATCCAGGTGGCGGCCGCCCCTAGCATCGCGACGGCTTTTGGCGCAGCCGCCGCGGGCGTGGGCAGTGCGGTGGGATTGAGCTTCACGATTCAAAATCCCAACGCGGCAACATCGTTGAGCGGGATCGCATTCGTCGATAACCTGCCGGCTGGTCTGGTGGTGGCGCCGGCCCCGCAGGTAGCCAACAACTGCGGAGGCGCGGTGGGAGCGCTGGCGGGCTCGCCATCGATTACTTTGACCGGAGGCGCGCTTTCCGCCGGCGCGTCGTGCACGATCACGCTCAACATCGAAGCGACTTCGCCTGGAACGATGCAAAACGCGACGGGTGCGATCTCGGCCAATGAGAGCGGGGCGGGGAACGCGAGTAACACTGCGACCCTCGAAGCGATTCAGCCGCCCACCATCAGCGCGGCGTTTAGCGCACCCAGTGTTCCATTAAACGGGACCGTTTCTCTCCTGTTCACCTTCACCAACCCGTCCAGCAGCACCGCGTTCTTCGACATCGGAGTGCCAGACGCGCTTCCCAGCGGGCTGGTGGTGGCGAATCCCTCGGACGTCGCGAGCACCTGTGCCGCAAGCTACGGCGTCGCGGTGTCGGCGAACCCGGGAGAAGCGAACATCACGATTTCCGCGCAGAACTTGCCGGCAGGCGCGAGTTGCTCAGTTTCCCTCAACGTAACGGCCATCAGCGCCGGTACTCAAACT
>JASIGB010000590.1:0-2865 GCA_030045355.1 Bryobacteraceae bacterium | reverse complement strand
TCGCTCAGATCCCTGAATGGCAAACCTCGGCAGGCGGCAAAGGATCCTTCGATGTAGCGTCCATCCGGCTCGCTAAGCCGGGCGAGTCTTTCCGGGCTAGCTTTCCGCTGGATAATGACGACTCTTATGGCCCTATCGGAGGCCGATTCTCTGCCGTCTTCCGGCTGCCCACGTACATCGAATTCGCTTACAAAGCCACGCTCTCACCGGACCAGACGCGGGCGATGCTGGACAGTTTGCCGAAATGGGTGGCCACCGACCGCTTCGTTATCGAGGCGAAAGCCGAAGGCCAGCCCACTAAGGACCAGATGCGGTTGATGGTGCAGTCCTTGTTGGCCGATCGCTTTCGGCTCGCTGTTCATTTCGAAACGCATGAGCGGCCGGTCTTCGCCCTCATGCAGGTCAAAGCGGGCAAGCTCGGATCGAAGCTCCGGCCGCACTCCGATGGGCCGCCATGCCCCGAGGCAGCAGTCCCTGACGCGATCCCGGCGCCCGGTCCTAAAACGGCCGGCACGTTTCCTGAAGTCTGCGGCCTTTATGAGCTGGAGGTCGAACCCAGCCGCCTGTTGATATCGGGAGCACGCGACACGACTCTCGCGGCCTTAGCCGCCGCGTTGCCCACGTTCGAGCGGCTGGAGCGCCCGGTTGTGGATCGAACAGAACTCAGCGGAAGGTACGATTTCACGCTGGAGTGGGCGCCCCCTCCCAAGCCGGCGATTGCCGGAAATCCGCAGCCGGAAGCGCCGGACGGTCCGAGTTTCCTCGATGCCCTGCGCGAGCAGCTCGGGTTGAAGCTCCAACCAACGAAAGCGCCGCTCGAAGAGCTGGTCGTCGACCACCTCGAGAAACCATCCGAGAATTAGGCGCTAGCGGAGTGCTTTCTTCACCCACCGCGCGGTAGACGAACGGTGCGTCGGCGAAAACTGCACCGCCGCCGCCCGCAAGTAAGGTTGAAACTCCTGGGCCCAGAACGCCGCGTAACCGCGCTCGTGAATGTCCGCCAAGACCTGGCTGTAATGGATGAGGACGCTCCCACCCAGCATCTGGCCGGATTGCCACACGGCGCGATTGGATGCGCGGGCGAGCTTGAGCAGCGTGACGGGCGTGCGCGCGATAGCCGATACCGCGATCACCGACGACAGCTCGAACACAGGCCGATTCTGCGCTGCGGCTTCCGCTTTCATGGCATCCCAATGCTCGCGCAGAAATCCGATCGACGGCAGATTGCGCGGGGGAATCTTGGCCACAGCCTCGCTGAATGCGCTCCACTCGCGCCGCAGGCCGGGTACGTCGAGCGGCGGGGCATTGCACAGGTCGGCCACCTGGCTCGCGGTCTGCTCCAGGCCCGCCAAAAGCTGATCGACATTTTCAAAGCGCGCATCGGCGGCCAACAGACCTTCCTGCTTTAAGGATTCGGCGACCTCCTGCACCATGTAGCGGCCGGCCCCCGAAACGTCGGCCAGTGCCGCCATAATCCACACCGGAGAAGCGCGGAAGGCGAGCAGGCCCGCGAGCTCGATGCCGTGCCCGGCCGTCCGGCGCAGCAGAAAATCGCCGGCCAACTCATTCCCCGATGGATAAACACCGCGTACCTGGCCGACGCGCTCGATCATAAAGCGCAGCGCCAGCTCCACCATCATTTGATAGCTCTTGGTGCGGCGCACGGCCACTGGAACGGAGACTTCCCCGATCTCGCGAATCAGTCCTCCCGCCAGCGCCGCGGCCGAGCGCACGGCGCGTTCGGGCAACGAGATGACATAGCGCGCCATCCGAGCGCCGGATTTGGCCCGGCTTCGCTTGCTCAGCTCCGGCTTGCGAGGCAACTTCATGGATTACTATGATTGTGCCTGAGCTATGGCTGAAGTCGTAATTCGCCCCAGCCTGAAATTTATCAAGGCCGGTTACATCTGCGCGGCAGTGATCGTGTGTGCGGGCATAGTTCTAGAATATAAGTACGTCCACGAGCGCTATCCGGAGTTCTTTCCCTACCTGCCCATCGTCACGCTCTTGCTCCTGCTGTGGCCGCTGAAGCGGCACCTCCGGCGGCAGACGATCAAGCTCACCGTCGCCGGCGACAAGTTGCGCTACGAAACCGGCCTGGTGGCGAAATCGATGCGCATCATTCAGCTTCCCAAGGTCCAGGACGTACGGGTGATTCAGTCGTTCCGGCAGAGGATCTTCGACGTGGGCGATATATCCATCGAAACGGCCGGTGAGAATTCGCGCCTAGTGATGGACAATCTGGATGCGCCGCGTCATCTGGCGGAACAAATCACCGACGCTTCGGCGCACGCAGCCTCGACGGGATTGCATTAAACCCGAGTAACAATAAAAGTTTCAATAACTTCCCCACTTACTGCCGATGGCTCGGGAAGCCGGTTTTTTTGCTATGGTAATAGGAAGTGCTACTCAGAAACCTGGGGAGGCAACCATCCCTTAGTCTCGCGTTGCTTCTGGTTGCCGCGCTTCCCGGGATCGGCGCATGGAAGTTGGCAGGTCCGTTCGGCGGCAGCGCGCGAGCGCTGGCGATTGATCCACAGAACGGGCATACGCTGATCGCCGGTTCGCGCGATTCTTTGCTGTTCCGCTCCGACAATGCAGGCGCATCCTGGCAATTGCTGCCCTTTCCGCGCGGCACGCCGGGCGTCTTCAACGCCATTCTGTTCGATCCCAAGGAATCCTCGCACATCTACGCCGGCCTAGATGCAGGCGATACCCAGGACTCCGGCGTCTTTGAAAGCAAGGACGGCGGCGAGACCTGGAAACCCCTGACCGGAATGCGCGGCGCGCGTATCGAGTCGCTCGCCCTGTCGCCGGCCAATTCCGCCACTTTGGCCGCCGGAACATCCAAAGGCGTTTTCGTTT
>JASIGB010000589.1:0-4895 GCA_030045355.1 Bryobacteraceae bacterium | reverse complement strand
GACGCCCTGCAATCCTTCGGATTCAACCTGGTCTCGTTCTCCAACAACCACGCCTGGGACCTCAAGGTTCCGGGCATCGAAAATACGCTGGAGGAAGGCGCCCGCTTGCACCTGGCTCACGCCGGAACCGGCAACAATATCGCCGAAGCCGCCGCGCCTGGTTACCTCAAGACTCCCAAAGGTACCGTCGCGCTGGTCGCGATGGCCTCGGGTCTGGTGGAACCCGGAGGGTCGGCCACTGCCACACGGCCGGGCGTGAATGAGCTGCGCGTCGAAAACGGACAGCCGAATCCGGAGGATTCCGCCCGCATCCTCGCAAGCATTCGCGAAGCCCGTAAGAAGGCCGATCTGGTGGTCGTCTACGAACACAATCACGTGTTCGACAAGCCCTTCCGCACCATCATGCTCGAGGAACTGCCCGAGCGCCTGGCGCCTCCCGATTGGCTCAAGAAATGGACGCACGCTGAAATCGACGCGGGCGCCGACATCATCGTGATGCATGGCGCGCCCCTGCTACACGGCGTCGAGATTTATCACGGCCGGCCGATCTTTTTCGATCTCGGCAACTTCATTTTCCAGGCCCCGCCCATCGACGTGCTGCTCGACGAACCGATCGACTGGGAAAGCGTCGTCGCCTATGTCGAGTTTCGCGGCAAGAAGTTGCGATCCATCCAGTTCCGCCCCATCGCGATGAACAAAATTGGCCAGGGCCAGGCCGACACGCAGGATGAGCACACTAACAACTTGTTCCTTCAGACTCGCGGCTTGCCCACGCCGGCCACCGGCGAGCAGGCGCACTATATTCTTGAGCGCCTCGCAGGCTTGTCCCGGCCCTTCGGAACGACAATTGAAATCCATGGCGACATGGCCGAGATCAAGTTGCCGGATTAGGCTGCTCGCAATTGATCTCCCACGACACGCCAAAGCGGTCGGTCACCATGCCGAACAAAACCGCCCAGAATGTTTTCTGCAGCGGCATCTGGACCGTCCCGCCCTCCGATAAAGCCGCAAACACGCGTTCCGCCTCGGCCGGATCCTGAACCCCTAACGCCAGGTGAAATCCTTGCGGCGGCTTGTACTGGTTCGGCATCGCATCGGCGCCGTACAAAACAATGTTGCCGTCGATGGTAAGCGTCGCGTGCAGGATTCTCGATCGCCATTCCGAGGCGACCTGGCCCGCCATGGGCGATTCGCCATAGGGAATCATGGTCAGGACCTTGCCGCCCAGGCACCGGGCGTAAAGTTCGAACGCCTCCCGGCAACTGCCGTCATAAGCAACATGGGCATTCAATTTCATCGTGCGCTCCTCCTAATCGAAATGATGACGCCCCGCCAGTTCGTAGTCTTGTACAATTGGGATTTCGCGCGCGATCCATGCGCCAGGCGTGCATCCGGCCAGCGCGTTCCACTCGCGCGTCATGTGCGCCTGATCGTGATAGCCGCAAGCCGCGGCGGCCTCCGCTAAGCCGGGCCGCTCGTCCATAATCATCCGGCACGCGCGCTCGAATCGAAAAATGCGGGCCGCGGTTTTGGGCGCCAGGCCAAGCTCGGTTTGAAACCGCTTGCCGAAATGCCGTCGGCTCCAGCCCAGCTCGCGCGCGAGAGTGTGGATCGGCATCGCGCCGTGGACCGCGAGCAGCCGCCCCCAGGCCCAGAGCACGTCGCGCGGCGCATCGGCCGGAATCAGCGCCCGCGCGAACTCCTCGTCGAGAATCGCGAAACGTTCGCGCCACGTCCCCGCGGCTTTGAGCCGCGATACCAACCGGTCGGCGGCGGCCGCTCCCCACAGATCGGAAAGATCGAAAACGCCGCATGCGAGGTCAGGGCCGGAGGCTCGAAAAATCGCCCGCGCTCCCAGTGGCGTAAAAAACACATGCAGACCAGACAGCGTGCCATTGTGCCGGACCATCGCGGGCGCGTCCTGCAAACCGCTCACGAGCGCATGGAACCGCGCCGGGCGCTGCCTGGCATACGGCATTCGTACGACGTCGATCAGCTCGTCCCGGCCCTGTCCCAGACCAATGATCAGATGCATGTGGCGCGAGGGTAGCCCCGAGTGAACCCCCGGCTCGAGGCCCGTGGCATAAAATCCGGCGTACTGCACGACGTACGGGCGCAAAGCGGGCGCAGGCAACGCCACCGCCGTTTCGTGAGCCGGAGCGCTCATGCGATCCGCCGTAAGCGCCGCATCGCAGGTGAAACTACGCGATTGAACCACATCAGCACTGCCGTCGGGAACAGCACTGCCGGCGCCAGCCCTAGAATCACCCACAGCAGCTTCACCGGCCATCCCGCGAAATTGCCGTAATGTGCGTACGAAAATCCTCGCAGAATGCGAGCTCCCGCGGGCAATCGTCGCCGGCGCGGAAAAGGACGGGGCGCCGCGGAAGCTGCTCCCGGCGCGGCAGATTGAACCACATCCGGAAAGTTGACTGGCGCAAAAAGACTCACCGCCGCGCGGAACGGCTGTGGAAATACGAAATATCCGCCCGTGACTCCCCACATCGCGAGGAATGCGAAGGTCCAAAACCCCACCACGCCGTGCACGTCGAACACGAAGCGCTTCCAGCCTGAGCCAGCCTTGATTGTCAGCGCCCGCCGCCAGCTCCCGATTCCCGGCCACCACACAATCATCCCCGTGACGCAAAGAGCAGCCAGTAGGAAGCCTCCCACGGCGTTGGCCGTCATCCCATCGCTATCCATCAGAAGACTGCCGTGCAGCTTGCCCAGCCACGAGAGCCAATGATAGAGCAGCGCCTTATAGGAAACATCCTTGCCGCCCGCCTCCAGCCAATCGTAGATATCGTTCCGAAACACGATTGCGCTGCCGCTCACGCACACCACAGCCACGTACAGACCCAACAGCAGTCCCGACCAAAGATGGATCTGGAACACGGCTCTCCGAATCCAGGTGTTCTTCGGCCGCTGCAGCCAATCGCGCCACAGTCCCGGCCGGCGATCGTTCCCTGCCAGAGTTTGCACTGTGTTGGTTTCGTTCAATGGTTAGTCGCCAGTATCTCACGCCGGAGCCCCCGCTTCGGCCGCGCAACCTAATGCTCTGTATTGCGGCAGCCGAGTAAACAAGTGCAACCCATACCCAACCGGTTATGCTGAATAAGGCACAAGGCGCCGGCGCGCGGCCCTCCCTGACACATGCAAGCTGAACGAGATCGCCTGCTCCAGGCTCGCGGCAGGACACACCACTGGCAACGCTGGGGCCCCTATCTTTCCGAACGCTCCTGGGGCAACCCGCGCGAAGACTACAGCGCCACGGGTGAGGCCTGGGATTACTTCACGCACGATCAAGCCCGCTCGCGCACCTACCGCTGGACCGAAGACGGCATCGCCGGCATCTGCGACAATCATCAGCGCTTATGTTTCGCCTTCGCGTTCTGGAACGGCGTCGATCCCATCCTCAAGGAGCGTCTCTTCGGCACCTCCGGGCCGGAAGGCAACCACGGCGAGGACGTCAAGGAATATTATTACTACCTTGATTCCACACCCACGCACTCCTACATGAAGGCGCTCTACAAGTACCCGCAGGCGCCGTTCCCGTATTCCGATCTCGTGGAGACCAACCGCCGCCGCTCGCGCGCCGAGCATGAATACGAGCTGATCGACACCAGCATCTTCGACGATAATCGCTACTTCGACATCTTCATCGAGTACGCCAAGAGCGACGTAAACGACATCCTGGTCCGCGCCACCGTCATTAACCGCGGCCCCGATCCCGCCACGCTTTACCTGCTGCCGAGCCTTTGGTTCCGCAACACGTGGAGCTGGGGATACGGCACGCCGCGGCCGGAGCTCGCCCGCTTCGACACCCACTCCATCGTCGCGCGCGAACAATCGCTGGGCGAACTGCGCCTGTGGCTGGAAGACGCGCCGCCGCTGCTGTTCACCGAAAATGAAACCAACACGCTGCGGATGTGGGGCTGGCAAGGCGCGCAACCCTACACCAAGGACGCGTTTCATCGCTATCTGATCGAACACGAGGCCGGCGCCGTCAATCCCGATGAAACCGGCACCAAGGCATGCGGCCTGTATCGCATCGATCTGGAAGGCGACCGATCCTCGGCATGTTCCAAGGTCCTGCACTTCCGCCTTTACTCGGCATCGACCCCTGGCGGTGCAACGCCGCCCGATTTTCACCAGGTGTTTCTCAACCGCATCGAGGACGCCGACGATTTCTACAGCTTCGCGCCCCTCGCGCTCTCCGACGACGCCCGCATGGTGCAACGCCAGGCGTTTGCCGGATTGCTGTGGAGCAAGCAGTTCTACCATTACGTGGTCGAAGAGTGGCTGAAGGGCGACCCCGCCATGCCCCCGCCGCCGCCCGGCCGCGACCAGGGCCGTAATCGAAACTGGATTCACGTCTACAATGACGACGTGCTCTCGATGCCCGACAAATGGGAGTACCCGTGGTTCGCCGCCTGGGACCTGGCGTTTCACACCATCCCGATGGCCATGGTGGATCCCGATTTCGCCAAACACCAGCTTTCGTTGTTGCTGCGCGAATGGTATCAATCGCCCAACGGACAGCTCCCGGCTTACGAGTGGGAATTCAGCGACGTCAATCCGCCCGTGCATCCCTGGGCGTGCTGGCGCGTGTTCAAGATCGACTGGAAGCTGAGCGGCAAGCCGGACCTCGAGTTCCTGGAATCGGCCTTCCACAAGCTGCTCATGAACTTCACCTGGTGGGTGAATCGCAAGGATTCGCAAGGCAACAACATCTTTGAAGGCGGCTTTCTCGGCCTGGACAACATCGGCGTTTTCGACCGCAGTAAACCGCTGCCCACCGGCGGTTTCATCGAGCAGGCCGACGGCACCGCCTGGATGGGTATGTTCTGCCTCACCATGCTGCGCATCGCCATCGAGCTGACGCCGCACGACCG
>JASIGB010000588.1:0-3229 GCA_030045355.1 Bryobacteraceae bacterium | reverse complement strand
TGGTGCAGGGCCGCGGCTCAGCCGCCAACAGCGCCGTCTGCTATTCGCTCGGCATTACCGCCATCGATCCGGTGGAAATGGAGCTGCTCTTCGAGCGCTTTCTTTCCGAACAGCGCGGCGAATGGCCGGACATCGATCTCGACCTGCCGAGCGGCGATCAGCGCGAGCGCGCCATTCAATACGTCTATGAGCGCTACGGCAAACTCGGTGCCGCCATGACCGCAAATATCATCACCTATCGCGGCCGGTCGGCCGTGCGCGACATCGGCAAGGTGCTCGGCTTTCCGGAAACCGATCTCGCGCGCATCTCCGCTCTGGTTCCTGCATGGGGCTGGACGGATCCGAAAGAAACCGCCGAACGCCAGTTCACCGAAGCCGGTTTTTCGCCGCAAAAGCATCCGCTGATCGCGAAATTTCTCGATCTCTACATGACCATCCAGGATCTGCCGCGGCATCTCGGCCAGCACTCGGGCGGCATGGTGATCTGCGAAGGCCAACTCGATTCCGTCGTGCCACTCGAACCCGCCACCATGCCCGGCCGCGTGGTCATCCAGTGGGACAAAGAAGACTGCGCCGATATGGGCATCATCAAGGTGGATCTGCTCGGCCTGGGCATGATGGCCGTGCTCGAAGAATCCATCGATCTGATCCGCACAGCGTATCGCGAAGAAGTGGATCTGGCGCATCTGCCGCAAGACGATCCGCTCGTTTATCAGGCGCTCCAGAACGCCGACACCATCGGGATGTTTCAAGTAGAGAGCCGCGCGCAGATGTCGTGCCTGCCGCGCCTGCGGCCCGAGCGCTTCTACGACATCGTCGTGCAAGTGGCCATCATCCGGCCCGGGCCGATTGTGGGCCAGATGTTGAACCCGTTCCTGCGCCGGCGGCAGGGCCGCGAGCCCGCCGAGTGCCTGCATCCGTCGCTTGAACCGGTGCTGCGCAGAACACTCGGCGTACCGTTGTTTCAAGAGCAGTTGCTGCGCATGGCCATGATCGTGGCCGGATTCACCGGCGGCGAAGCCGAAGAGTTGCGCCGCGCCATGGGATTCAAGCGCTCGGAAAAACGCATGCGCGACATCGAGACGCGATTGCGCGAAGGTATGACGCGCAACGGCATCGTCGGCAAGCAGCAGGACGCCATCGTGAATTCCATCACGGCATTTGCGCTCTACGGCTTTCCCGAATCGCATGCCGCCAGTTTCGCCCTGATCGCCTACGCCAGCGCGTATCTGAAATGCCGCTATCTGGCTGCGTTCACCGCGGCGATTCTGAACAATCAGCCGATGGGTTTCTACGCGCCGGCCACGCTGGTGAAGGACGCGCAGCGACACGGGCTGCACTTCAATCCCATCGACGTCACGCGCTCGGATTGGCGCTGCACCATCGAAGAAGAAAACGGCGAGCGGCGCGTCCGGCTGGGATTCAATTACGTCAAAGGACTGCGCGAGCAGGCCGCGTGCGCGATCCTCGCGGCCCGCGCCGAAGCGCCATTCACCAGCATTCAGGATTTAGTGGATCGTGTTCCAGAACTTCGCAAAGACGAGCTGCGCAGGCTGAGCGAAATCGGAGCACTCAACTTCATCACGGCATCGCCCACGCATCGCCGCGCCGCGCTTTGGGACTCCGAACTCGCGCTGCGCCCGACCGGCCCGCTGTTTGCCAATCCCCAATTCCAGATCCCCAATCCCCTACCCATGATGTCCGCAACCGACCGCTTAAATTCGGACTTTCGAGGAACGCACTTAACGATCGGACGCCACCCGATGGCTTTTCATCGCGCGAACATGGACGCGCTCGGCGTCACGCCTGCCGCTCAGTTGAAGCACGTGCGCAACGGCCGGCCGGTTCGCATCGCTGGATGCATCATCTGCCGGCAGCGGCCGGGCACCGCGAAAGGATTGTTGTTTTTGAGCATCGAAGACGAAACCGGCGTCTCCAACGCGGTCGTGATGCCCGACGTCTTTGATCGCGAGCGCAAAACCATCCTCAACAATTCGTACTTAGTGATTGAAGGCGAAATGCAGAACATCGATAACGTCTATACAGTTCGCGCCGCGCATTTCGAACCGCTCCATGTGGCCGAAGAAGCCGTGCCTTCGCATGATTTCCATTAATATAATCCCATTCGCTCTTTAACCAACTGCACTGTCGACTCCGCAATCGGCGACACACGCTCGGCGCCTTCTTTGAGAATGCCAGTCAAGTATCCCGGCTCATCCATGATCTCGGCATAGCGCTTTTGCAGCGGCTCCAGATTCGCGATCACCATTTCCGCCACTTGTTTTTTCAAGTCGCCATAGCGCATCCCGCTGAAGTGCGATCGCATCTTGTCGGCCGGCCAGCCGCTGAAGGCCTGGAAGATGGCCAGTAGGTTTTGAACTCCGGGACCACCCGAATCAAGGTCCACTGCCGGCAGCGAATCCGTTGTAGCTCGCATAATTTTCTTCCGGACTTGATCAATCGGATCCAGCAGCGCGATCGCGTGCCCCGAGCCCGCGGCCGATTTGCTCATCTTTACCGTCGGATCATCCAAACCCATCACGCGTGCACCAGCAAGCGGCAGATGAGTGTCCGGGACCACGAACGTGTCGCCGTACAGCGAGTTGAATCGATTCGCGATGTCTCGGGTCAATTCGAGATGCTGCGCCTGATCGGCGCCTACGGGCACGATCGCGGCCTGGTAGATCAAAATATCAGCGGCCATCAAAACCGGATATTGCAGAAGCCCGTCTCCTATAGTCTCCTGCGCGGCCGCTTTCGCTTTGTACTGCGTCATGCGCTCCAGCCAGCCGACCGGCGTAACGCACGTGAGCATCCAGGCGAGTTCAGAATGCTCGGGCACTGACGACTGCACCATGATGGTGGACTGTTTGGGATCGATCCCTGCGGCCAGGAACAGAGCCGCGATTTCGAGGATCTTCGAGCGCAGCTCCGCCGGCTCCTGATAGACAGTAATTGCGTGCAGATCGACGATCCCAAAAATGCTTTCATAGTCGCCCTGGATCTCGACCCAGTTCTTCAACGCTCCTAGGTAATTTCCAATGTGCAAATTGCCGGTGGGCTGGACGCCGGAAAAGACGCGCTTCTTCATGTGTGAAAAAACCATGGTACCCTTTCGCTTGCCGGAAACACTAACAATCGAAAAGCTGGTCTATGGCGGGGAGGGTTTGGCGCGCCTCGAAGGCCACGTGGTCCTCGTTCCATTCGTGCTGCCGGGCGAAACGGTGCG